>JAUYPG010000013.1 GCA_030695805.1 Nanobdellota archaeon | reverse complement strand
GCTCCGTGCGGGCACCCCCCCGTTATCTCCAGTGAATGATCGTTGTGGATTACTCGCACGCCCATCTTTTTTAACTCGTGGGCCGTAGCTTCTATCCTATCCGTTTCTTTGTGCTTGAGGTGCCCTATATTGGTAATCTTCGTTGTGCCTTTGGCAAAAGCCGCGACAACGGCAAGGCTTTGAACAATATCGGGATAATCCCCAAGGTCGGCTGTGATCGCGCTAAGCTTTTTGGTTCCGCTTATTGTAACCTCATCTTCTTTGCCGTCGATCTCACACCCCATTCCCTGTAAAAGCGTTAACAAGAATTTATCGCCTTGTTTTGAATCGGGATTGAGATTTTTTACCGTTAATGCGCTTCGCGTAATTGCCGCAAGCGCAAAAAAATATGAACTTGATGAGTAGTCGCCTTCAACTTCATACGTTCTCGCGATGTATTTCTGGGTAGGCGGGACAATAAATGAATGACAGCTGTTATTGGCTACGGCGACGCCAAAGTCATTCATAATTTTTATTGTTAGTTCGATATATGGCCTTGAGCGAACATCTTGCGTCAGTATCGTCGTCGTGTTTTTCGCGAACGGCGCGATAAGTAACAGTGCGCTTATGAATTGAGAACTGATATTTCCATTAATCGGAATTTCTCCGCCCCTGATCGTCCCCCCCAGAACTCGAAGGGGAAGGCATCCGCCCCCTTGCAACGGTCTCGCGGTTACGCCCATTTTTTTTAAGGGGCCAAATAGATCTCGCATCGGTCTTTCGCAAAGACGCTGTTCTCCCGTAAATACCGTTACCCCGCGAACCAGTCCGGCAACGGCGGTCAAAAATCGCATCGAGGATCCGGAATTTCCTAACTCTATCGCGTCGCCGGATCTTTGTAATTTTCCTCCGCTGCCGCGCACAATGAGCGTTGCGTTTTTTTTCGTGATAGTAACGCCGAATTGCCTTAATGCGTTTATTGTGCGTTTTGTGTCGTCCGCAACGAGTACGTTCGTCAGTTTTGATGTTCCGTGAGAAAGCGCAGCCGCGATAATAGCCCTGTGCGACACACTTTTCGATGGCGGAGCGGTTACGGCTCCATGGACTTTTGATTTGGTGAGTTCAACTTTCATTGCCGTAAAATCTCCAATAATTTCCCAAGGCCAACCGCGTAACTTTTTTCCTTCAGCCCAACAATACGTTCTTTCGCAACGCCGGTCAGAACATCGATTTTTCTGAATTCTTCCCTTTCTTCGATGTTTGAAAGATGTACTTCTACAACGGGCAACGCCGTGTCTTCTAGGGCGTCGCGCAAAGAATACCCATAATGCGTAAGCGCTCCCGGATTTACGAGAATGCCGGATATCTTTTCTCGTAATTCCTGTATTTTATCGATAAGATCGCCCTCGTGATTTGACTGATAAAATTCCAAGGCAACGTTGTGCCGAGCGGCAATTTCTCGCAACCCTTCATTAATCTCTTCAAGAGTTTTTTCGCCATATTGAGTTTTGTCTCGCGTACTCAACAAATTGAGGTTTGGACCGTTTAATATCAAGAGCTTCATGTGATTATTTCTTTTAACACTTTGTTTATAATCCCATCTCTTATGTTTTCTTGAACTGATACCACCCCGATTTCCTTAAGAAGCACAAGTCGTGTCCTGCCTCCGATGTTTTTTTTATCTTTTTTCATTATTTTTCTCACTTTTTTTATGTTAATTCCGCTTACTGTTTGCGGCAAACCGAATTTTTTTATAAGGCGTAACGCTCGCGTTGCTTGGCCCTCTGAAATTATGTTTATTTTACGGCTTATTTTAATTGCGAAGGTCATACCAATCGCGACCGCTTCGCCATGGGTGAGATGGCTTGTAATCTCCACGGCATGCCCCAAGCTGTGTCCGAAATTAAGCGCAACGCGCGCGTTTTTGACGTCTTGCGGGTCCTGAATAATCGCCTTCATTTTTAAACCGACGCAGGAGCGCACGATCGACTCCAGTTCGCCGTCGATTTTTTTCAGTCCTTCTAACTTTTTAAATAGTTTTTTATCGAGGATGATGGCATATTTTAAAACTTCGCCCAATCCCGACAGAATCTGCTCTCTCGGGAGCGATTTCAAAAGATTCATGTCAACTATTACCGCGACAGGATGGTGAATTACGCCGATCATGTTTTTATACTCATGAATATTCACCGCGCCCTTCCCGCCGTAGGCCGAATCAATCTGCGCGAGCAAGGTTGAGGGGACTTGTACGCAATCTATTCCGCGATGATAAAGGGCGGCAATCGTTGTCGCGACATCGCCGATAACTCCTCCTCCCAAAGCGACAACCGCACTCTTTTTATCAAAATTGTTTTTCAGCATAAAATGAAGAATTTTGACGATGTTTTCCATGTTCTTGTTGTGCTCGCCTTCCGCGAGAACAAAAACATGGACCGGAACACCCAAACGCTCCAGAGAAGCGATGACATTCTTGGCGTATAATTTTTTGGTGGTTTCATCAGAAAGCAGGATGTAGCGGGTGTGCTTGTAGCGCTTCAGAAAGACACCGATACTGTAGAGTAGATTACGGCCAATAACGACATCGGTGGTTTCCGTGCGCGTCATTTTGTAAATATTTCTGGTATTTTTCATGGGTTGTAAAATCCGCGGATCACCTCGTCAAACTGCGTCCATGTCAATTGTTGCTCCGCATCGGTTAACGCGGTTTTTGGGTTTGGGTGTACCTCGATAATCAATCCGTCAAAATCTTCTTTTCGCGCGTTTTCGGAAATTTGCAAAACATTCCGAGCGCTCCCTCCGATATGCGAAGGGTCAAGCAACATGGGCAGTCCGGTATTTTTCTTAATCTTCCTCGTCATTTCAAAATCAGGCACATTTTTGTAGTTATGAGGGTTTGCATCGCTTGGGACAAATCCTCTGTGGCAGAGTATAACTCTCTCTTTACTGATGCCGCCGTCTAAGACATGTTTCACAATACCTTCCCAGTGGTCCTCGCTTGCCCAAGGTTGATTTTTCACCATAAGCGTTACGCGCTTGTCCTTCGCAACAACCTTTGCGATTTCTCTTTGTACATAATGATTTTGATTGCGTGACCCGATCCATAAGAGTAATTGAGCGTCGGGAACCGCCCGAAAGAGGGTTTCCATGACAATGCTTGCGTGTTCCGGCACCAATACTTCGGTAGCCGGATTGATCCCTGCCTTTGCCGCTTGAATGAGAAAATTGATGCCTTTTTCGCCAAGACCGTCAAAGCCGGGTTTTGTTCTCGGTTTCCAGAGGCACATGCGCATAAAATTGACCTTTCGCTTCTTGGCCTCTGTGATGGAAGTGAGAATTTGTTCAGCGGACTCCGCGGCACAAGGACCGGCGATGATAATTTGTTTTTTCATATAAATACTTTTTTCGCATTCTTAATAAATTCTTTAATCTTCCGGACGTCTGGAACGCCGTCTGACTCAATACCGCTCGCGACATCAACGGCAAATGGTTGGATTTTCCGGACAGCGCGAGCCACATTATACGGCGTTAAGCCGCCTGCAAGAAAAATGGGGCGCGTATCGGCAACCACCCTTGCTTCGCGAGCGTCAACCATGCGGCCCTCTCCTTGCAGAACCCGGTCAAGAAGAAAATAATCCACGGAATAAAGAGGGGCTTCGGCGGGGGAGTGGATGGCTTTAATCACGCGAGAATGTATTTGCTTAATATATTCTGAATTTTCTTGGCCATGGAGTTGCACGAAATCCAAATCAAGCTGTTTCGCAACCTCCCTGACCGTTGCCATGTCGGCATTTTGGAATATGCCTACGGTTTGTACTTTGTCTTTAATCATAGCAATAATTTTCGCGGCAAACACGGGATCAATAAAGCGCCGAGAATCGGGCACAAAATTAAAACCAAGGTAATCGGCTCCGGAATCTATCGCGGCAAAGGCAACTTTCGATGTTCGTATGCCGCAAATTTTTATTTTCACATTCATATATATTTCCGCGTCTCCTTCACTAATGCTTCTAAAACCGATTGAGCCTTTCCGCTGTCAATTGATTTTTTCGCGAGTTCTATACCTTCTTTAATATCCGTTACAACATCGGCGACATATAAGGCAAACGCGCTGTTTAAAACAACTATATCCCGTTTTGCCCCCATTGCTCCGCGGAGGATATCTTTTATGATTTTCGCGTTTTGTGCCGCGTCACCTCCCAAAAACTCTTTTTTGGAGGCCGCTCTGAAGCCATAGTTTGCCGGATCGACGCTGGATTGCTTTACGAAATTATTTGTAATCTCAAAAAGCGCGCTTTTCGAAGAGGTGCTTAGTTCGTCCAGGCCGTCTTCACTCGTAACGATAAGAAGATGTTTGTAATTCAATTTTTTGCCCACATCCGCTAATGTTTGAGCGATCTCCACGTTCGGCACGCCGATAAGTTGTTTTTCGGGAGACGCGGGATTCGCAAATGGTCCGAGAAAATTAAAAACCGTTCTTATTTTCAGATCATTTCTTACCGCCACTACATTTTTCATTGCTGGATGAAAAAGCGGAGCGAATAAAAAAACCATGCCCGCATTGTTGAAAACTTCTTCCGCCTGCTCCAGTGATAGATGAAAATGTACCCCTAATTTTTCCAGTACATCCGCGCTTCCGCATTTACTGCTCGCGGCGCGGTTTCCGTGTTTTACGACTTTTGCCCCTGCGCCCGCGACAACAAACGCGACTGCCGTTGAAATATTGAAGGTTCCGCCCCCGTCGCCTCCTGTGCCGCATACGTCTATCGCGTTTTTCGCATTAACACGAACCATATTCTCTCTTATTGCGTTAATAAACCCGACAATCTCGTCGGGGGACTCTCCCTTCATTCGCAGAGCAACCAGCGCGGCTCCGATTTGGGCGGGAGTAATGAGGCCTTTTGCCACTTCATTAAGAAATAGCCGCGCCTCTTCAGCTGTTAAATTTTTTCTCTCTATTAATGTATTTAAGATGTTTGTCGTGTCCATGGTGTTACAAAATTCATCAATAATGATTTTCCGCAATCCGTAGCAAAGGACTCCGGGTGGAACTGGACTCCTTCCATTGGATATGTTTTGTGCCTCAATCCCATAATCTCCTCCGTGTCGCGAGTGTGGGCGGTAATTTTGAAACAATCCGGCACGGTCGCTTTCTCCACAACAAGAGAGTGATATCGCATAACTTCCATATGTTGCGGCAAACCCCTAAAAACTCCTGATCCATCATGTTTTATGACACTTGTCTTTCCGTGCATCGGCCGCGTTGCCCGAATCACTTTCCCGCCAAAACAATGTGCCATGCCTTGCATTCCCAAACATACTCCAAGAATCGGAGTCTTCGCGCCGAGACGCACAAGAACGTCCGCGCATACGCCAAAATACAATGGGTTGCCGGGGTCTCCCGGCCCGGGAGAAATAATAATCTTGTCATATCGCCTTTTTTTAATTTCTTGAATGGTAATGTCGTTATTCCGCAGTACGTCCAGTTTGAATTTTCCTCCCGTATCAAGAAGAATCTCACCGACGCATTGATAGAGATTGAACGTAAAAGAATCGTAATTGTCTATTATTAAAATTTTCATGCTTCGAGGGCGTTTTTTATTGCGGCAAGCTTTCTTTGGATTTCTTCGTATTCTTTTTCCGGCACCGAATCGTAAACAATACCGCCGCTTGTTTGAGCGTACGCGTATTCACCCGACATAAAAAGCGAACGCAAGGCGATCGCGAAAGAGCAATCTCCGTTAAATCCAAAATGACCGACGCCGCCCCCGTACGGACCTCGCGCTTCCGGCTCGTTTCTGTCGATGATTTTAATTGTCTCCACTTTTGGAGTGCCGCATACCGTTCCCATGGGGAAATTACTTGCGAGAGCGGAAAACATATCTTCTTCCGGACGAATTAATCCGACGATTTCACTTGAGATGTGTTGAACGTGGCTGAATTTCGTAATAGTCATTAAGTCCTTGATTTTCACCGTGCCAAACTTTGCGACTCTTCCCATGTCGTTTCTGTGCAGATCTACCAACATATTATGCTCCGCCATTTCTTTGGGGTCGTGTAAAAGAGCTCGGGCAAGTCTCTCGTCTTCCTCTTTATTCGCGCCTCTTCGGGTTGTTCCGGCCGTCGGTTTTGACGTCATCTCTCCGTTATAAAGCGAAAAGAGCAATTCAGGACTGGCGCCAATAATCTTTTTGTCTCTAAATTTAACGTAGTACATAAAAGGGGAGGGATTTATGCCTCTTAACCTTTCATATATCTTTAACGCGTCGCCGCGAACAGCATATTCCGTCTTAAAACCCACCTCGCACTGAAAAGTGTTTCCTGCTCTAATATGCTTTTTTACCTTTTCAACGATTTCCGCGTGTTCATCTTTAGTTAGGCCGTCTTTAATAAAATCTACTCGCAAAGGCATTTTTTTCAGCTTTAGACGTAGAGTTTTTTTTAAAATACCGCTTCTGTCAGTGTCGTAATAGAAATAGAAAAGTTCATTCGTAAGCTTGTCAAAAATTAATCCGTCGGTATATGCCCCAAACATAAATTGATCAAAAAGGTCATGAATTTTAATATTCAGCGTAGGTTCGAAATAATTTACCGCGTCATAACTCAAATAACCTATTAATCCTCCGGCATAGTTTCTCGCTATGGTTTGAAGCGGCATAATGTCTCGCAGGGCAAAGTAGGGATTTTTGACGGCATAACTTTTGCCGTCAATTATTAGATTATTTCCTCTTGCCGAGATTATATGGGATGGATCAAAACCAATAATTGAATAACGAGAGAGTCGCGCTTCTTCTCCCAAGGACTCAAAAATAAAACACACATCAAATTGTGGCTCTATTTTTTGAAACAGCGCGTAAAAATCTAGATCTTCCGCGAGCTTAATATACGTCGGCTTCCGCGGCAGCTTAATTTTAGGTAATGTTGCCATGTTTTTCTGATAAAAAAACCCTTGTTAGACCACCAAAAAATGACGATCTAACAAGGGCCTTGCGAAAAGGCGGTGCCACCTTGCGCTGTCTCCCCGTAAAAATGTTTCAGTAAAGAAATGGATTAAAACGGGAAAACCTCATTCATGACGCGCTCCGAAATCTTCCGACACGCGTTGCGGACTTTTACGGTTTCGCCTCCGGCTCAAATTCTTGAGCAGCTCCCTGGCTCCAAACGCACCAGATCAACGCTTTTGACTATATTCAATTGAATACTCACTATAGCAAATAAAATACCCCGCGGCAAGCCGCGGGGTATTTTTCAAGAACCTCTCGGTTCTCGACGCTCGTCCGCCAGCTGGCGGACTCGCTGCTTTCCTACACGGGGAAACTCCCGTTTCCCCGACCCCCTTCCCAATTCATCTGTCCGCATTCATCCCTGCCGCAAGCGGCAGGGTATTCTGCGGACGATGAATAATAATTATTTTGCAATACCGCGACATACATTGACAAAATATGTAGCGTACTAGTACACTGATACAAAAATGAGAAGCGTAAAAAAAGAAGGAAAAAAAAGGGACAAAGAACTGAGAGAAGATCTCCTTGAGATAATGCAAAGAGCCGCAAGAGACACGGACCTCCTTGATGCCTTTCTGTGCGACATTCTTACTCCCAGGGAGTATAGAGACATTGCAAGGCGCCTCCAGATCGTAAAAGAACTTAAGAAAGGAATCTCCCACCGAGAGATTGCGAAAAATTTAGGCGTTGGAGTAGCAACAATAGAGCGCGGCGTCCGAGTAATTGAAAACAAGAGCGGAGGGATGAATAGATTGTTATAAAAATAGATTTTGTCCAGGTTGTTTTGCTTGCGGGCGAGGAAAAAAGCGTTTCTTCGCCTGCCAGCGAAACCAAGCTCTTTGTTTTCATCTGGGCAGAACTGCTGGCGTTCTGCTCGAACTCATTCCAATAAGAAAGGGCATGACAATGCCTCTTGTGTATGAGGAAGTAGATGAGTTCCGGCCCGTCGAGGTTGGAACAATCATCGACTTTCCATGGTCGGAAACCTTCTCGGCTCCAGCCAAGATCACCAAGGTGACGCAAAGATCACTCACCGAACGGTTGGTCTGGGCTCGCGACTGCAATCCTCGAGTAAGTGAGGGCACGATTTGTATCATGCAACGCCTCGTGCCTCCTCTGGAGAAGGGAGGGGAATGGGTCGGGGTTACCGGGTAGCCACCGACCACGCGAACGGCGGCAGAGCACTCGTGACTCTGCCGCCAAAAAGTTTTAGAATCATAAAAAGAGCAAATACGTGCATATGAAAAAAACCAATACGATTTTGGATAAAATTCTTAGCGACAAGGCCTTAGAAGTCGAAGCGGCAAAAAAAAGATGTCCGTTGTCTTATTCGGCCGTCATCGCAAAGCGTAAAACAAAAGTAAGAGATTTCCTGAAAGCGCTTGGGGAACCCGGAAAACTGCGCGTAATGGCTGAAATAAAAAAGGCCTCACCATCTGCCGGCCTCATCCGACCCGACTTTGACCACATGAAAATTGCCGCGGAATATCAGGCATCAGGGCTCGTTGATGCCATTTCCATCCTGACGGAGAATAAATACTTTCAGGGAAAATTAGAGTTTATACGCGAAATCAAGGAAATCACCACTATTCCTCTCTTCCGAAAGGACTTTATATTCGATGAATACCAGATTTATGAGTCCTACTCTGCCGAGGCGGACGCGCTTCTATTAATCGCGGCCGCGCTGGAGCCCGAACAATTGAAACATTTATTGGAAGTTACTCACTCCCTGGGCCTGCAGGCGCTCGTGGAAACACACTCACGCGAAGAAATAGAGATGACCCTCTCTGCAGGAGCAAAAATTATCGGCATTAACGCAAGAGATCTAAAGACATTTGAAATGCGCAAAGACATCTTTTCACAATTAGCGCAGTATGTGCCAAAAGATTGCGTGAAAGTCGCTGAATCGGGATTAGAGGACGCAGAGGACGTAAAAAGAGTTTATGACGCGGGAGCAAATGCCGTCCTCATCGGGACATCAATCATGAAAGCGAAAAATATTAAAGAAAAAATCCAAGAACTTGTGGGTATATAATGAAAGAATACAAAGCCCTATGAAGATAAATAATCGAAAAGGATACTTCGGTCCATACGGAGGCCAGTTTGTGCCAGAGACCCTCATGGGCGCGCTTCAAGAACTCGAAGAGGCGTATAAGCGCGTACCAAAGGAACAAAAATTCAAAAAAGAATTTGAAGAACTGCTGAAGGACTATGCGGGAAGACCTACGCCTTTATATTTCGCAAAAAACCTGACAAAAAAACTCGGCGGGGCGCGCGTATATCTAAAGCGCGAAGACCTCGCGCACACCGGCGCGCATAAAATAAATAACGCGCTAGGCCAGGCGCTTCTCGCGAAATATATGGGAAAGAAACGGGTGATAGCGGAAACCGGCGCGGGCCAGCACGGCGTGGCTGCTGCCACCGCGGCCGCGGTTCTCGGCCTTCAGTGCGATGTGTACATGGGAACAATAGACATTGAGCGGCAGAAGCCGAACGTGCTCCGTATGAAGCTCTTGGGCGCGAACGTGATTCCAGTGGAGGCGGGGAGCAAGACGTTAAAAGACGCCATAAACGAAGCGCTCCGCGACTGGACCAAAAACGTGGAGACAACGTATTATCTTTTGGGCTCGGCTCTCGGCCCCCATCCGTACCCCTCGATGGTACGGAATTTTCAGAGCGTGATAGGGAAAGAAGCAAAGAAACAGGTCTTGGAAAAAGAAAAACGCTTGCCGGATTATCTTGTCGCGTGCGTGGGCGGCGGGTCGAATTCCATCGGTCTTTTTCATGAATTTTTGAAGGACTCATCCGTAAAAATGATAGGAGTAGAAGCCGGAGGGCATGGGATTGCGAGCGGAAAGCACGCGGCGCGCTTCTCCGGCGGCAGGGAGGGCATCCTCCACGGCACAAAGTCATACCTCTTGCAAGACAAGGTGGGGCAGATTATGGAAACGCACAGTGTCTCCGCCGGACTCGACTATCCTGGCGTGGGGCCGGAGCACGCGTATCTCCGCGAAACAAAGCGTGTAACATATACTTTCGCGACAGATAAGGAAGCGCTAGAGGCCTTTCATTTCCTTTCGGAAACAGAAGGCATCATCCCGGCGCTCGAGTCCGCGCATGCAATAGCCGAAGTCATGAAGCTCGCGAAAAAACTTCCGAAAAACAAAATCATAATCGTGAACCTCTCCGGTCGGGGAGATAAGGACTTGGGAATAATAGTGGGAAAAGAAATATATGCCTAACATGGACAGATTTCAGCGAACATTTGAAAAAATTCGCAAAGAAAAGCGTATTGCCTTTATGCCATTTTTAGTGGGAGGCGACCCAAACCCGGAAAAAGGTCTGGAGATATTAAAAGAAGTGGCGAAGTATTCTGATGGTCTGGAGCTCGGTCTGCCTTTTTCCGACCCTGTCGCGGACGGCCCAACGGTTCAGGCCGCGGATACGCGCGCGCTAAAAGCCGGAGTAACGCCGGACAAAGTTTTTGAAATCGTAAAACAACTCCGTAAAGAAACAGACATCCCAATAACATTTCTTGTGTACGCGAACCTCGTCTATCAAAGAGGAATAGAAAAATTTTATAAAGACGCGAAAATCGCGGGAGTGGACGGCGTGCTTGTGCCGGACGTGCCGCTTGAGGAGTCCGGCCAATTTGTGCAAGCCGCCAAACATGCGGATATCCGCCCCATATTTCTCATAACTCCCGCAACAAACAAGGAGCGCAGAAAAAAGATACTCCGCGAAGCCGAAGGGTTTATTTATATCGTAAGTGTCCTCGGCGTTACCGGAGCGCGCGCCGAGGTGGAGCCGCGGACAATTCAATTGGTAAAGAACCTGAAACAAGAAACCGATTTACCGCTCGTCGTTGGTTTCGGAATTTCCACCCCGGAACACGTAAAGACATTAAGAATGGCCGGAGCGGATGGCGCCATTGTGGGGAGTGCGCTTATAAAATACATGGAGCCCTATTATAAAACACCAAAGGAACTTCAGAAAAAATTAAAAGCATATCTTGGAGCATTTCAAAAAGCGTCTCTCTAAAAACGAAGGCCGACCAATGGGTTGGTCGGCTTGGCGCCCGACATGCGGGTATGAAGAGTGAAGGGGTTTCACAAGTTCCCCAGGATGAGGAACGCATTTCGCGTCTGTCCATCCCGAATTTCGAGGGACGAGG
This sequence comes from Nanobdellota archaeon, assembly GCA_030695805.1. Classification (GTDB taxonomy): domain Bacteria; phylum Patescibacteriota; class Minisyncoccia; order UBA6257; family GWB1-50-10; genus JAUYPG01. Next base: position 753 of record JAUYPG010000013.1, on the reverse strand, counting down.
CAAACCACTGGTTTACCGTCGAATCTCGCGATTCGGGGATACTCGGATAAAGACACTTGGAATATCTTTCCCGAACAACGAAGGTGTTTGGCGAAAGCCCCTCCGGAACCAGCCGCATACCCAAGGGACGTAGCGCCTCCGGAACAATGGGTTGTAGCGGCGAAGGAAATGTTTGCCGGACGAACGACCTCGCAATACAGAACATCACAGGGTTTTGAGTGGTGAAGCCCACCCGCGAAAACGGCGTGGCCTCGAGTTTTGCCTCCATAAGTATGCGAGAAAACCCACGACCCTGTACCGAGGGGTCGAGGACCATCCCGTGAAGATACAGAAGGTCCTCATCAGGACGGTGACGCGTGGAAGCGAAGCCAAGCACCTCACTCGCGGAATGCAGGACAAAAAGTTCGTCCACCTGTATTACGTGGTCGCGGACGCCATCAGTGCTTTTTTCCTCGAGAGTAACGCCAAATCCATGGGCGGCAACCCTATGGAATTCCGCGAGGAGCTCGTCTGAACCCGGCGCGGAAAAAAGATCGCGAGGCCTGGGAATGCGAGAGACAAAGACGCCATCGGAAACACCATGAGAGCCATCGCACGACTTCAAAAGAAGAGTTATAAGAGACATGTCCCAAACCTCCCTTCAAGACGCCTAGGTTGTGGTCCGGATGCTAGGTCTAGTATGCAAAAAAGAAGGGGATAAATGCAAGAGCGAGCATGAAAAGCGAAAACGGATGTGCCGCGGCACATCCGTTT
>JAUYPG010000005.1 GCA_030695805.1 Nanobdellota archaeon | reverse complement strand
CCTCCTTCATCCTTCGTATGTCCTCTTCACGTACTCCTTTTCCGCGAAGGCATGTCTCCACCTCCAATGGAATAAGGCTTACACTCGGTTCTTTCGGCGCGTACTTTCCGGATCGTATATCTCTCGCGCACTCTTCTCCTTGCCGCGCGGCGCTCGCGTCTTCCGTGCGCCCTCCTTTTCGGAGAATATCAATTGTTTCCCCCGGCACACCACGCTCCGCAAGGCATCGCTCCATCTCCGGACTTATATAATAGGTTGTCCCGCCCGGCGTTCCGACGTTCTCTTTTTGCTGAAAGGCGTAAGGAGTCGCGAGCCGGGCCCCTCCTCCATACGGAACAGGCGGAGGCCCTACCGGGTTATCGAGCCATTTTTGAAATTCTTTCAAAAGCTCCTGTTTTTTTTCGGCGCTTAATACCGGCCGCGCTCTTCCCCCGGAGATTGAGGCGGCAGGATACGGCAAGGCCGCGTCCCCTTCTTCGAATACAAAGTCACCGGCTCCTCCAAACGCTCCTTCGCGCGCAAACGGGGCCCGGTATTGAATGTCGAAAGTCCGCTCGTATTTTGCCGCGGCCGCGTCTTTTTCAATAAATCCTTTTTTCGCCGCTTCCGCGAGACAGAGGGAGCCGTTGGTTTCGCAAAACGCGTCTAGTTCGCTCCAATCCCCGAATTCTTTTCCCGCGATCTCTATTTTTCCCGTTTTTGTAAATTCTTCCTTTGCTCTTGTCCGCACCTGCAGTTCTCCGCCCGTCTGCTCGATGTGCCGCCTCAAGTCCTCTGCGATATAGGCAACCTCCGGAGACAGACGCGCCATCTCTTCGATTCTTGGAAGGGCCTTCATTGAGGCCCGCGCGCACCCTTCTCCATACTCTTCGTTTTGGCAGAGAGAGGAGTCCGGCACTCCTTCCCGCCTCATCTCTTCATTCAAAATTCCACGCGCCTCTTCCGCTTTTCCGAATTTTTTTCGGATATCTTCCGGAACAATCCCCGCGCACGCGGCCGGGTTTTTACTGCACTCTTCAAAATTCACCACTCTTCCGTTTTTTTTGACGCTATCCACAAACGTGATCGCGAACTCTTTGTCCCGGGCGTTCGCAAAACCATACTGAATCAAGAAGTCCATCCCCCGCTCTACCGCCCGCGTGTTCCCTCTCGCCGCCTCTCCCTCCAGATACCTTCCAATCTCTTTCGGATCAGATAATTTTTTTCCGTCATCAGTCAGAAAGGCCTTGCTTGCCCTTCTCTCTTCAAAATATTTTTGAACTCCCCGCACCTCTTCATAGGCGGCTTCCAGTCCCCTCACTCCTTCGGGGCCGAAAAATTCCCGCGCGATCCGCCCGCACACCTCCGGAATGCCTGCGAGCCCTTTGGATGTGGCTTCGACGCCTGGGTTCAGACAAAAATTGCCGCATCCTTCGGGAGTCCCGTCTCCGCACGCGTACCTTCCGCTTTTCAACGCTTCCCGAAACTCGATCGAAGCGTCTCCCGACACGCCTTTTGTTCCGCCTCCTTCAATAATTTGTGTCTGCACCCTTTCATCCTTCACAAGGCGGGCGCACCCGCGGAGGAGCTCCACAGGAGCCGTGTCCAGGTCCATGGCCCGGCATTCCGCGACATTCACTCCGACTTCTTTCGCTACGCCGACGACTTCTTTCTTTTTCTTCACCTTGTCCGGGGTAAGCCCGAACTCCGCGGCGAGCCCGGGTTTTTTCTTCATAATCTTTTCGGCGAGTTTCGTCGCTACCCCCAAGAGACACTCCTCGCTTTGACACGACCGGAACTCCCCCGCGATCTCATCTTTCGCCTCTTCCAAAAAATCATTTACTTTGGCTTTCTCCGCCTCATCATACAGATTGTATTTTTTCCCGATCTCGACGCAGGCCGACAGATACCGCTCTTCATTGCAAAGGCGCCTCGCGTCCTCCTCGGTTTGCACGTTTGCGCCGGTCGTCTTTCCCAATTCCCGAAGCGCGGCTTCGGTTTCCCTTCCCGAGGCGGTTTGCGCCGTCCCCTGCAAAACAAAAAACGCCAGGAAAAAAATCGGCGCCATAAGGCACATCACTCCTCTTATTATGGACTTTGCGCGCAGAGGGTTCATATTTCAACCACCAGGCGAGAATTTGACGATTAGCTCTACTCAAAAGGATTCAGTATCTTTTTCACCTCCTTGAATGCATCTGTCTCCACGTTTTCCAACGGATTCTTGGCCTTAAACGGATTCGCTGCTTTCGATGTCTCTTCCGTTGCTTTCTTCGCGGCCTCCTCCTCTACTTGCGACGCGTCCTCCTCGGCTTTCGCGTATCCCATATCATATCCGATCTTCCCTCCATACCAGTATCCGGCAATTCCTCCGACGACGAGCGCCGCGACTACCGCCACTCCTATTTTTCCTCCAGTCTTTTGTTCCATATTTTTATTATACCACTTTCGATTTTTTTTGTAGGTACTTATCCACACCCCGCACCAGCCCTCACAACCAAAAAACACCGGGCCGGTGTTTTTTTGGTTTCGCCTTTCGACAACCTTTACATAATATTATACCAAAATGATTTTTTATTTTCGCCTACGAATACCTCGTCCCGCCATGGCGGGACGAGGTTACTATGCGAAGGCGAAAATAACCCCGAGTGAGCTTGCGACGAGGGGTTACCCTCGGCAATACCGCACCGCTTGCGGTGCGGTATTTTATTTTTTCAAGAATTCAATAAGAAGTCCTACCGGCGCGCCCGCGGCTCCCTTCGCGAGGCAGTCGCTTTCAATAGAAGTCATGCGCGGAGCCATATCAATGTGAGCCCATGGACAGCCGAGGTCTTTCGCGAATTCATAAAGAAACATCGCGGCGGTAATCGCGCCTCCGTATCGAGTTTTCCCGGTGTTTATGATATCTCCGAATGTCCCTTGTATCTCTTCGCCATACTCTTCCCAAAGAGGAAGCCGCCACACGTAGTCACCGGCGCGTTCTCCTGCTTCTATGAGTCGCTTCGCGAGCGCGTCGTCTTTGGTAAAGAACGCTGAAGCGCGCTGTCCGAGCGCTCCCATTGCCGAGCCGGTTAATGTTGCCACGTCAATCACCAGGCGGGGCTCGAATTTTTTCGCGTAAGTTAAGGCGTCCGCGAGGATGATTCTGCCCTCCGCGTCCGTATTCAAGACCTCGATGGTTTTACCGGACATGGCGCGCAGTATGTCTCCCGGGCGATAACTTGAGCCAGAGGGCATATTCTCAACTGCCGGAATAAGCGCGACTATATGTTTTTTCAATTTCAATTTTGCCGCGAGCACTATCGCGTGAATCGCCGCGGCGCCTCCCGACATGTCCATGTGCATCTCATTCATATACTGCTCCGGTTTCAAACTTAATCCTCCGGTATCGAACGTTACGCCCTTCCCCACGAGCACGATTGGTTTTTCCGCCTTGCCCGCGTACTCCATAATGATAAACTTCGGCTCTTCTTTCGATCCCTCGGCCACCCCCAGTATTCCTCCCATCTTTAATTTTTTGATTTCCGCCTTCTCCAGTACGGTTACTTTTACCTTTGTGCCTTTCGCGGCTTGCTCCGCTTCTTTCGCGAGAACTTTCGGCGTCATCTCGCCGCCGGGAGTGTTTGCGAGGCGGCGGCAGGCGTTTATCTCTTCCGCTATCAAAAGCCCCTCTTCCACGCCTTTTTTTACCGACGCGGAGATATTTCCGAAAAAAATAATTTCTTCCACAAACCGCCATCCTTCTTCGGGTTTTGTTTTATACTCGATAAATTCAAAATTCGCGAGTTCAAAATTTTTCGCGAGGAGCTCGGAGCATGCTCCGCCTTTCACGCGCGTAAGTTTTTCTAATTCTTCAAAACAAACGCCGAGTTTTTTAATCCTGTTCGCTTTCGCGAGAGCGATAATTTTCCTCGGTAAAAGATGGAGTTTTCTTTCAGTGAATTCTTTCTTTTTTCCTATGCCTACTACAATTTCTATTTGATCGTTTTGGAGCACCCGTGTCCATGAATCATTTCTTTCCTCAAAACGCACAAGCGCCATCTCTTTTCTTTCCGGTTTTGTTTGTGAGCATGTAATGCGTATCATAGTTTTTTTATTTCAATTTATTTTTTGAAATCCACCATTCGTCTTCTTTGTTGCCAAACCACCATTCTTCAGAAGCGGTTTCTAGAATTGTTTTCGCAAGCTCTTTTGCTTCGTTGGTTTTTAACCGTTTTATCGCCTTTGAAATCCAATCCTCCGCGCGCGTGTTTCCAATATCCAGTTGTTCCTTGAGCGATAAAATAAATTCCAAATGATCCGCGTCTTTCGCGAGCAGAGCTTCTTTTGTTTCTTGTTTTTCAAACTCAGTGAAAACGTTTTGTATATCTTTTCCAAAAAAAATATTTTCTGTTGCGTCGTTTATCGCTTTTTCCTCGTCCGCTTTCACGTATTTTTGATGAACGTAATTCAAATCAGATGTTCTTGCTTCCGCAAAATCGTGAAACATACACATCTTTAATACTTTTTCCGTATCCGCTTCCGCCATTTTTGAGAGCGCGTATCCTACATACGTCATGCGATTCACGTGTTCCGCCACGCTTTGCTTGCCTGACCCCAAGAAAAAGAAGCCGCTTCTGGGTGTGTTCGCGAGTATGCCC
>JAUYPG010000094.1 GCA_030695805.1 Nanobdellota archaeon | reverse complement strand
CTCCTTTTTCTTTCCCCTCATGGCGTCCGTTATCGCCTTGTAGCCGAGCTCCGTATTAAATACGTTTGCCTCACGCCCTAGTTTGGGCGCGGAGTGCGCGTCTGAATTTGAAATAATCGCGAGATTGTCTAACTCTCCTATGCGCCAGTTCATCGCGGGGTCGCTTGAAAGTCCGGTCTCTATCGCGGTAACGCGCGGCGTCAATTCCTCAAAACATTCTTCAAGCGAATCAAAGCCGGATGCGGAGCCAAAGACCGAAAAGTGCGGAGTCCAGATGTGCGCGGGAAAAAAAAAATTCTCTTCGGAAATGTCAAGGACAAGCTGTAGCAATTTTTTTGTGTCGAGCCCGAGGATCGGTCTGCCGTCCGCTTTTAGGTTCCCGATCTTCTGCAGTTCGGCGTTTACGCGCGCCGCCTCTTCCAAAGACGGCGCGAGAATCAAACTGTGTACCTTTCTCACCCTGTCATTCTTTTTATAGATTGTGGAAATTTCGACTGAAAGGATAAAACGCATTGGCGACCGGCAGGAGGGCGGAACTTCTTTTTGAATTTCGTCCTCGTAGTCCTTTTTTAATTTATAGAGTCCGGGCTCCGCGGGTTCGAGCTTCTCCCGCAACTCCTCAAACCAGCGCGGGTGCGTGAAGTCCCCTGTTCCCACCACGTTTATCCCCTTCATCTGAGACCACTTCGTAAGAGATACGATATTCATCTCTTTCGAAGTCGCCCTCGAGTAGTGGGAGTGGATGTGGAAGTCGGCGATGAAGCGCATACTTATTTCGACAAAAAAACTAAGAGCATCCTAAAATGTAATCAAACTTTCTGCCAAAGGTTCCATTATTTTTCCCAAAATTTCTTCATCAGAAAATTTCGAGCCCAATTCTTGCAACATAATATCTCGCTCTTTGTCGGTTATTTCTTCCCATGGATTAAACTTGAGATGTTTTTCTAACTCAATAAGAGGATCAATTACTCTGTGCTTTAAATCCACTTTTATACATTTGACTTCGAGGGCTCTTTCTTTGCCTATGTAGGGCACATCATCCTTATTAACAATAAGTATCTGATCTCCTAATTTTGCTATTGGATAAATTTCGTTCATATTAAAATTCAATTAATTGAATAGTTGACTCAGGATGCCGTTGTTTATACTCATGAAAGATTCTACGAATTTCTTCAATCTCTTCCGGGTAGAGAAGGTTCTTGGTTGAAATGTGAATAGATTCCACGTCATCCATTGTTAGTTGGCCATGGTATTGAACCTCGGTATAGTCCTCCCCCCAGTTCATTACACTGGGTCCTTTAAGTTTTTCTAGAAGATGCCCACCGTCGGGATGTATGAAACGAAAACTTGTAAAGTGAGGTTTTACGGCAGGCGTGGGTGGCCAATCTCTTCCCGGGTCAAAACTATGATCAAGACTATCATGAAAAGTGACTGTCGCTTTTTCCAAAGCTCTTTCTCTTTTTATTTTAACATTAACTGCGCCATATTTCTGCAAATTAGTTGATGGCGGTATCTTGCCTGTATGATTAATGGCGCCGTGATCTTCATCCGAAAAGTAACCGTATATAGGTCTTCTTTCTCTGTCTTTTGCCAAAACCTCATCTGAAAGACGTTCGCCGCCAAATGCGTACTGCTCAATAAGCACTCCGAAATTTTCAGCTTCATTGAAACCAAACATTCTCATTTCCGATTTTGCTCTACATTGTGGGTTAAGAAGGCCATTGCTTGTGGCTGTTTCAAACTGACTTTTCCACCGACCATCAACATTCATTATTTGTTCTAATACACGAAACTCAGTTGCTCTAAAAAATCCTGCTCGTGCAACCATTTCTTCTACTTTTTCCTGTAATCTAGCTTTGAATTCTTCAACAGAAATTCCTAAATCAACGGCGGCGCCCTTGTATGTTAGTTCATTTCTCTCTTCTGCTTGTATTATATTTGCCCTAATTGTATCTTTAATGCCGGCATTGCCCTCAATCTCTAATTCATCCCAACCCTCAAAATAGTTGTTTGTTACGATAGATTCATAATCCCCTCTGTCGATTTTCCTCTCTCCTTCTGTCTTTTGAGGTCCTGCCGCATCTTGAGTGTCTATAACCTCGGACTTGGGCGGCTCCACCCCTGATTGATCTGGAACGGCAACTACTTCAGGCGTTTCTTTCTTTGTTTCTTCAGGCGTTACGTCTTCGAGTATGTCGGGAATATTTTTCTTTCTGCTCCACCTTCCCCGCCCCGCGCGCGGAGGCGCGGGGAAATCTATATTATATATGGACAGGTCTAGTAGGGGGTTTACTGCTTTTTCATCACGTTGAACTCTGTCGCTTTTTCTAATTCTCGCTAAAAACCTTTCCAGCATTTCTCTTGCGAGACGCCTCGCTGGCATTTCTTGCCGTTCCTCCGGATGTTCTTTTGTTGAAGATTCTTGGATGAATCTCGGTTGTTCAAATGACGGACTCATGCAAGGTATTATATCATGGGTATCCGTGGACAAAAAACACCCCCGCCATGGCGGGGGTGTTTTTGTTTGTTTATACTCTTTGAACGTTTATAGCGCTCGGTCCTTTCGGGCCGCTCTCTATCTCGAACGTTACTTTATCGCCCTCACGGAGATCATTGAACTGCACATCCTGCAGGGACTTTGAGTGAAAGAATACGTCTTTCTCCTGTCCCACGCACGAAATGAATCCAAATCCCCGATCAGTCAATCGAGCAATTGTTCCTTCTTGCATAGATTATTGTATTATGTGTTGTACTCTGCGGTATAAAACTCGACTACCTTTTTATTCCGCAGTTCATTATCATTTCTTGTTTCGCTTGCGTTCGGATTCCGTAAGATATTTTTTCCGAAGACGGACACTTTTCGGTGTTATCTCAAGATATTCGTCTTCCGCCATAATTTCAAGACCGCCCTCTATCGAGAGAAGGTGCGGCGGGACAAGTTTTATCGCGTCATCAGACCCAGAAGCGCGCGTGTTGGTGAGCTGTTTTCCCTTTATCGGATTTACAACCATCTGTTCGCCCTTCGAAGTATTCCCGATAACCATGCCTTCGTACACTTCCGTGTTTTCTTTAATATAGAGGGTGCCTCTTGTCTGTAAATTCCAGAGCGAATAGGCGAGCGCCTTTCCCGTCTCCTGCGATATCATCGAGCCCGCTCCGTGTCGGACAATCTCTCCCGCGTACGGGCGATACCCTATGGTGCGCGCCGCGAGAATCCCCTCGCCCTTCGTGTCAATCACAAACACACTGCGGTATCCGAAAAGGCCTCTTGACGGGCCTTCAAGCGAAAGAAGGATCCGGTTCTCATGCAATTCCGTCGCCATAAGCTTCGCTCCTCGTTTTGAAAGCTTGTCTATCACCGTCCCCTGAAACTCTACGGGCACGTCAACCACAATCTCTTCAAACGGCTCATACTTCTTACCATCAACTTCCTTCATGATCACTTTGGGCTGGGAAACCTGAAGCTCGTATCCTTCTCTCCGCATATTTTCTAAAAGAATCGCGATGTGCAATTCTCCCCTGCCGTACACCGTAAACTGCTCGCCTGTTCCGGTATCAAAATTAACCTTCAGCCCCACGTTTACTTCCAGTTCCCGTTCGAGCCGTTCTCTCAGCTGTCTTGACGTTACGAATTTCCCTTCGCGTCCGGCAAAAGGAGAATTAT
>JAUYPG010000093.1 GCA_030695805.1 Nanobdellota archaeon | reverse complement strand
TGGGGAGTGGTTGAACATTTTGTTGAGTATTTGCTCGCGCTTCACGAAACACACCGTGTCTTGAAAAAAGGCGGCGCGCTTGTTTTAATTCAGCCGCACTTTTGGTCTTTTGGCGCGATTCAGATGTACTGGTTGCGTTTTATTGGCAGATGGCGTTTTGGCAAGCAAAAACATTTTTCACATACAGAACTTAAGCGCATTCTTTTTTCCCTCGGTTTCGTAGAAGTGTTGTGTTGTACGAGGGCGCCATACAAAGATATGCCGTTTGTTCGTATGGCCGATACGCTTGTTAAAAAGATATGTCCGTTTTGGGGCCATTATCTTTACGTTGTCGCTCGGAAATAGTTGAGTTTTTTATACGAATCATTACAATATTGAATAAATTATCATTATGGATATCAAAGAACTTCAGAAAAAAATGATGGCGAACGCGAAGCGATATGGCGAAGAATTTAACGTGCCAATTAATGAGGAGTTTGTTGTGGTAAAAATAATGGAAGAGGTTGGTGAATTTGCTGAAGCCATCCTTCGTTACCGGAAGCATTGTCGTCCTCATAAATATGTTTCTAATGAGGAAGCGAGGCGTATGTTGGGCGAAGAACTTGCTGATATTGTTGGCATTGCTCTTGTCGGCGCGGAGTTGTTTGATATTGATCTTGATTTGATTCTTCAGGAGAAATGGGTGAGGAGGGGGGAGGCATTATGATGCTGAAAGCATCCGCGGACTTACGCGGACTAGACCCCTCGGCTTTGCTCGGGGCAGGCGCGGACTTACGCGGAAGATTGTCAGGATTAAAAAATCCCGACTGCTCCCAGAGGGAGTAGATTTTTTCTCGGATTCGAGGTGGTTGTAGCGGGGTTCCATAGCGGACAATGACTAATGACGATGACCATGACGGCTTTTGTCATTGTCATTTGTCAGGGCTATTGTTTTGTAACTATCATACGAAGAAATGGGTTTTTTCGCAAAAAACACAAAGGCGCCCGAGAGCGTTTTTGTGCGGAAGAGAATTAGTACGGCCGTTGTTTTTCGAGATTTTTGGAGTATTTGCCCTCTGTGGCAAGGGAGTTCATTTTTGAACGGAAGAGGAGGGCGGCTTGGGCCTTTGCTGTGTTTGTAGATGGGTTTTCGGCCCAGATTTTTAAGACCGGATTTTGGATGGCGCGCGCGTAAGAAAAGGAGAGGGGCCATGGGGCGTTTCCTATTTTATTTATTGCGTTCAGATTCGCACTTGCTTGCTCGTCACTTTGTCCTCCGGAGAGGAAGACCACGCCCGCGAGATTTTTTGGAACTGAAGCCAGAAGGCATTTTACCGTTGCCTCCGCAACCTCTTCGGGTGTTGATTGCTTTACGGCAGATTTTCCCGCGATCACCATGCTTGCTTTCAGGATTACGCCTTCTAGCATGACGTCTTGGCTTGCGAGCTCCTCGAAGACCTTTTTTAGCGTTTTTTCGGTTATTTCGTAAGAGCGTTTGATTGTGTGGTCGCCGTCAATCAATACTTCCGGTTCAATAATAGGGACGATGTCGGCTTCTTGGCATAGCGCGGCGTAGCGGGCGAGTGCGTGCGCGTTCGCGTGAATACAGGCAGAGGAGGGGATGTGTTCTCCAATCGTAATTACCGCGCGCCATTTTGCGAAGCGCGCGTTCATGGCTTTATATTCCGCGAGGCGTTCGCGGAGGCCATCGAGTCCATCGGTTATTTTTTCGTTCGGATGGAGGGCGAGGTCTTTCGCGCCCATATCTACTTTTATTCCCGGAATAATTCCTTTTTCTTTTAGAATTTCCGGAAAGGGCTTTCCGCTTGCTGTTTTTTGATTGATGGTTTCGTCGTAGAGGATGATGCCGGAGATGTATGTTTCTATTTCCGGAGCCGTAATAAGCGCTTCACGATACGCGCGGCGGGTTTCTTCGGTGCAGGGAATTCCTACGGCGTCGAATCGTTTCTGGCACGTTCCACTCGACTCGTCGGCGGCGACAATTCCTTTTCCTAGGGCGACCAGGGCCTTTGCGGTTTTGGTCAGAATGTTTTTGTCCATACTACTTTCTATTTTCTATGTGTGTGGCGGGTTTCGATGAACCGCGTTATTTTTGATTTTGATGATATTACTATCGTATGCGTTGTGATGTGGTCTCGCGTAAAGATAACGCCTTTCGCGAGGGGCCCAGTGAGTACGCCAGTCGCGGTAAAGGTGAGGTCGTCGCCTTTCGCGAGGTCTTCCGCTCTCATTATATCATCAAATTGTGTGATTCCCGCGGCGTTCAGGCGCGCGATATGTTTTTCATCCTTTGGTTTCCAGCGCACAAGGAGTTCTCCGCCAAGGGTTCTCATTGCCGCGGCCGCAAGCACCGCCTCGGAGCTTCCGCCTATTCCCATCAATATGTCCACCGGGGACTCTGGGAGGCATGTCGCGAGCGCCATTGCTACGTCGCCGTCTGTGAAGAGTTGGAGGCGCGCGCCTGCTGAACGAATTTCGTTTTTTAATTTTTCGTGCCGTTCGCGGTCAAGGAGGGCTACCGTAATTTCCGATACGTCTTTGCCGAGGGCATGCGCTACGGCGCGTATCGTATCTTTTGCCGGAGCGTCGAGATTTATCTTATCTTTTGCCGCTGGCGGAACCGCGAGTTTTTGCATATATGAGTCCGCGGCTTTGTAGAGCGTGCCTTTGGGGCCTGTGGCGATTACGGTTATGGCGTTTGTTCTTCCGTAAGCTACGGAGTCGGTGCATTCCAAAGGGTCTACCGCGATGTCCACTTCCGGCATAGTTCCGTTTCCCACTTTTTCTCCCACATAGAGTTCGTGGGATTCGTCTTTCGCGCCTTCGCCGATTACGATTTCTCCGGAAAAGGCGATTTCGTTTAGAGCGCTTCGCATGGCATCCACCGCGGCCTTGTCCGCGGCTTTGCCGTCTCCCTTGCCAATCCATTTCGCGGCTTCAATTGCCGCCTTTTCTGTTACGCGCACGAATTCAAGGGCGAGGTAGTCGAGGTTCATATTGGTTAAAATGGTATTCCTTCTGTTTTTAGATATCAAGTGGCGTTTTTGGTTATTTTTTGGAGTTTTTATGGAGAAGGTGTTTTAGAAGATGTATTTTTACTTTGAGGGGTTGGTGACAGAACAGCATTTATTTTATAAAAAGACAAAGCCCAGTCGAGA
>JAUYPG010000090.1 GCA_030695805.1 Nanobdellota archaeon | reverse complement strand
CGCCCGCCATGACTTCGTCTTGGCGAAGTCGGGCGGGGTAATTAGAAATTTATTTTATGTATATTTTCTCCGGCACGCGAAAATCCATTATTCGTCCCTTCTCCCCTTCTTTCTTCAGTTCTTGGAGAATAAGACCGATATTCTCTGGGCTTCGGTCCAAACTGAAAAGCATTTCCGCCCCTTCCGCCGTTTCTATGCTCCACTCTTTTCTCCCTCGGTCTCTCATCTCCGCGCTCCTTATCTTGATTCCCGCTCCTTCCACTCCCTCTATCGTCTTCCGGATATTCTGAAACCACTCCGCGTTTCCCAAGACCTCGTCTCCAACGGCAGTCGGCGCGCCCTCCTCTCCCATGATTTTGATAATGAGATACCCCCGCACGTCCGGGGACTCGGCGAAAAGCACTCCCTTCTCGTTAAACGCGAAGCATACTCCCCCCGGCACGCACCAGACCCCGTTGGCCTCTTCTTCCTCCACCTCGATTATGACGGCTCTCTTCTCCATGCTCCGCTCTACGCGCGCTGTTTTTAGTTTTCGGAGCGTCTTTTCAATGCCTTGTATATTTCCGGGGCGCCAAAAAAGAATGTGATCCCTTCCCAGCACATTCTTCCACCAGTCCTCTTTTTCTAGCACCCTCACCGCCTCGACGATAATTTCTTTCTCTCCGACCAGCCGATTTCCGTGTACCCGAACCTCCCGCACCTTCGGCACATCCGAAAACACTCCTATATATATGGATGCCCCAATGAGCGTTACTCCGAGGAGAATGCCCGCGGAGAAGAGGATACGCCTTCGGATTTTTTTCCGTTTCGCGGGAGTGAATTCTTTTCGTTTTTTTTTCATCCCAAGAACTTAAGTATGTCTATATTTTTTTTGTCCGGGCCCTGGCCCTCGAACCCCGGAACTTCGAGAATCCAGTCCTTGTCTCTGAAACGTTTTTCTTTCGCGAGACATTCGAATCCTTTTCTTCCGATATGCCCTTCGCCGATATTTTCATGGCGGTCATGATGAGAACCAGCGACGGTTTTCGAGTCATTCATGTGCAGAACCGGAATGTTTTTTATTCCTACCGCGCCATCCCACGCGTCCGCGAACTTTTTTATTTTTTGCGGAACGTACTCATCAATCATCCCCTCTTCCAAGGCGTGGGCCGTATCTACGCACACTTGCACCCGGGAAGATTTCACTTGTAGGAATAGATACGCGATGTCTTCCACTCCACCGATTTTTTGCCCTCCTCCGGCGGTATTTTCCATAAAAAGCTTGGCGTGCCCGGGAACGTTTTTTATGACCTCCCGCATAGCGCGGGCTTCCTGATCCAAGGCGGTTTTTCTCTCGGCGTGCCCCTTTGCCGACCCGGGGTGAAAAATAACTCCCTCGGCCCCGATCTCCTCCGCGACAGAGAGATGCGCCGTGAGGTTTTTCACCGATTTTTCAAAAATATCCTTGTTCGCGCTCGCAAGGTTTACAAGGTAGCTTGCGTGGAGATAGACGCTATGAATGCCGCTTTCTCCGAGGGCGTCTTTGAATTTCTTTATTTCTATTTTAGAGGGAAGACGCGCGACCCACTGCCTTGGGGATGCCCCGAATATCTGAATACAGGTCGCGCCTATGGCACGCGCGTTTTCTACGGCTTTCCACAGACCCCCAGCGGTTGAAACATGAGCACCGATGTTAGGCATACGCCTAGAATTTCTAATTACTAATTACTAATTACTAATGAATTTTTCGATATTGGGACATTGGTACTTGATTAGAAATTAGAAATTAGAAATTTATCTGTTGTCTCCGCTCCCTCCAATCACTTCCCGTTCCTTGCGAGAAGCGAGTTTTTGAAGGTTCGCCTCTGCCACTTCTTCAAGCGGCACGCCGAGGACGGTCGCGATTTCCGCGACGTACCAGAGGATGTCTCCCAGTTCGAGCATGAGAGCGTTTTTTGTTTCTTCGTCAATCTTCCCATCCCTGTCCCGAAAGATTTTTTTGACCTTGTTTGCCAACTCTCCCGCCTCTCCCACAAGCCCGAGAGTCGGATACACATACGCTTCCCCGATATCCACATACCTCGCCGTCCTATGCGCCTCTTTTTGGTAATTATTTAGTTCCATATACGCATTATACCTTGTCCTCCTCGTAACACCAACAATAACTCCGCCCATTCACCCATAGGACAATTCTATGGAATTGTCCTATGGGTGTTTTTATGTTCTCTTGCGAAAAGGCGCGCCGCGGAGATGTTTATGATACGAAATTGCGAAGCGATGTGCTTCGTCGCGGACTTTTATCAGCCCGTCTTCGTCTGTCCACGCCTGGATTTTGCCAAAAAATTCGTTTTTTTTCCGCTTCGGGCCTTTTGCAATTCCCACGACCGGAATTTTCAGCCCTGCTTCGGCGAGCGCGGACGTTGCCGCGCCAACCTGCCCCTTGCCCCCGTCTACGACTATCAAATCTGGAAGAGGCCACTCTTTGTGCTTCAGGCGGCGCTCCAGCACCTCTTTTAACATACCTGTGTCGCCTTGACCTTTTGCCGGGTGGATATTGAAATAAGACCCCTCGCGAAGACTCGGGGTCCTCGCAACACTAACCTCGCTTTGCTCGGAGTGTTGCGGGATTTTGAATTTTCGGTATTGGTTTTTATCGGGCTTGCCGTCTACAAAGACGACCATCGAGCCGACGGCGGATGTGCCGGATATGTTGGAAACATCATAACCCTCAATACGATGAGATTCCTCGCATGCGCTCGGAATGACGGGTTGGGCGTTAATAAGCGCGACATCTTGAATGTGCTTCAAGGAAAATATCTGACGCTTGATTATGCTCGCGCGTTCGAATTCGAGATTTTTGCTCGCTGCCCCCATCTCGCGCCTCAGTTCCTGAATGATTTGCTTCTTCTTGCCCAGAAAAAAGAGGCGTATTTTGCGAATTATTTTTTTGTAATCAGCTTTTGATATTGCTCCAATGCATGTTCCCGGGCAGAGACCAACCTGGGCATCAAAGCATGGTTTTGTTTCATTATTTTTCTTATTCTCATGTTCTTGAGAACATTGGAATGAGGATTGCGGGTGAAGATTCCATGGAAAAATTTTCCGAAGAATTCGCAGGCCTTCGCGAATTGCTCCGGCGTAGAGAAAGGGGCCAAAGTGCGACCCCTGACTTTTATTTTTGCCCCGCGTGAGAAGGAGACGAGGAAACTTTTCTTTGGTGAATTCCACATACAGAAAACTTTTGTCGTCTTTTTGGAGAATGTTGTACGGGGGCTGGTGTTTTTTTATAAGCTCGGCCTCAAACATGAGCGCCTCAAGAACGGAGTCGGTTTTTTTGTAATCAATTTTCTCTATATTTCGGACCATCTCTTCAATTCGAGAGTCGTGCGCTTTTTGGAAGTAGCTCGAAACCCGCCGTTTCAGGTTCGCGGCTTTCCCGATGTATAACATTTCCTTTCTTTTGTTTCTAAAGATATATACTCCCGGCGTTTCTGGGATTTTTTTTATATTCGAGTTTAAGCTCGGCATACTTCCTATTTCAAAAGTTTTTTCTTCAGGTACTGCCCGGTGTATGAGCCGGGTTTTTTTATTATGTCTTCCGGAGTTCCCACGGCGACTATTTTTCCTCCCTTCTCCCCGCCTTCGGGGCCGAGATCAATCACCCAATCCGCGGACTTTATGACATCGAGGTTATGCTCAATGACCATCACGGTATTTCCTCTCTCCACAAGGCGTTGAAGCACCTCAAGGAGTTTTTTGATGTCGTCAAAATGGAGGCCGGTCGTGGGCTCATCCAGAAGATAGAGGGTGCGGCGCGTATCGCGCTTTCCCAATTCCGCCGAGAGCTTCACGCGCTGGGCCTCTCCGCCGGACAGGGTCGGCGCGGGTTGGCCGAGCCCGAGGTAACCCAGGCCAACTTCGTTTAAGATACAGAGCTTATCGCGTATCCACGGAATATCCTTGAAAAATTCCGCCGCCTCCTCGATCGTCATCTGGAGTACTTCATACACATTTTTCTTTTTATATTTTATTTCGAGCGTCTCTTTGTTGAATCTCTTTCCTTTGCAGATATCGCAACTTACGTGCACGGTCGGGAGAAAGTGCATCTCAATCGCGATAGCGCCGTGCCCCTCGCAATGCTCGCACCTGCCTCCTTTCACATTGAAACTGAACCTGCCGGATTTGTACCCGCGCACGCGCGCGCCTTCCGTGCTCGTGAAAAGATCACGGATGTAGGTCCAGACCCCCACGTAGGTCGCGGAATTCGAGCGGGGGGTTCTCCCGATTGGCGACTGGTCAATGTTTATCACGCGGTTTATATACTCCAGCCCCAAAATGGAGTGCGCGAGGCCGGGCTTGTAATTTGCCCCGTTTAATTTATTGGCACAATACTTATAGATTACGTCATACATGAGCGTGCTCTTGCCTGATCCCGAGACCCCGGTTACCGCGACAAAGCGGCGGAGCGGGATCTCCACATCTATGTTCTGAAGATTGTTTTCGCGCGCGCCTTTTATTTTCAAAAAGTCGCCGTGCTTTTGCTCCACCTTGCGGCGGCGATCCGGAAGAGAAATACTCTCCTCGCCCCGCAAATATTTCAGGGTAAGCGAATTTTGTTTTGTATCTTTCAAGAGCCCGGGAAGCTCGCCTTCGGCCACCACTTCCCCGCCGTGGACGCCCGCGCCCGGGCCGATGTCCACGAGATAGTCCGCGGCACGGATCGTGTCCTCATCATGCTCCACCACGATAATCGTGTTTCCGATGTCGCGGAGATCAAGAAGGGTGGCCACGAGTTTGTCATTATCGCGCTGATGGAGCCCTATGGTCGGCTCGTCCAGCACGTAGAGGGTGCCGGTAAGGCGCGAGCCGATCTGGGAGGCGAGGCGGATTCTTTGCGCTTCTCCTCCGGAAAGGGTTCCCGCCTTTCTATCAAGCGTCAGATATTCCAGCCCTACATCATAGAGAAATCCGAGGCGGTTTTTTATTTCTCGAAGCGGGGCTTCGGTTACTTCTTTGAAACGAGCATCCTTCAGCGACTTCAAGGTCTCGAAAAAATGTTTCGCCTCCGCGATGGATTTTTTTACGACCTGCGTGATGTTCGCGCCGTCTATAAGGACAGAAAGGGCCTCAGGGCGCAGACGGTTTCCTTTGCACGTTTCGCATATCTCCTCGCTCCAGAGCTCTTTTGTTCCGATACCGTGGCAAGCGTCGCACGCGCCATACGGGCTGTTGAAGGAAAAAAGCCGCGGCTCAATCTCGGGAAAAGAGAAGCTGTCATCCGGGCAGGTGAACTTCGCGGACAGATTTACTTCCTTGTTTGTAATAAGAGTTACCACATCCCCGCCATATTTTAAGGCATGCTCTATGGCCTCGCCAACGCGCGTGCGATTGTCTTTGTCTTTCAGATTCGTGCCATAAGGAATCTTGTCCACCACGAGGTCAATCGTATGCATAACGCGCCGCTTTAACTCAATCTTTTCCCGCAATGATTTGTATGCTCCGTCCACCCGCACTTCGTAAAAACCGGCTCCCAAAAAATCATAGAGCATCTGGTAATGCTCTCCTTTTCTGCCGCGCACCACGGGCGCGAATATAGAGAGCCCTTTTCCGGCAGGCGCCTCCTCCGCGAACTGAATCGCGATGTCCACGATCTCGTCAAGCGTAAGGCGCTGGATTTTTTTTCCGCAGAGCGGGCAGTGCGGAGTTCCGGCGCGCGCGAAGAGAACCCGCAGATAGTCATATATTTCCGTGATGGTCGCCACAGTCGAGCGCGGGTTTCCGGAGTGGGATTTTTGGTCAATGGAGATCGCTGGCGAAAGACCCTCGATGTCATCCACGTCCGGCTTGTCGAGGCGGCCCAAAAACTGCCGCGCGTAGGCGGAGAGCGACTCGATATACCTTCTCTGCCCTTCGGCGAAGATGGTGTCGAAGGCAAGCGATGACTTTCCCGATCCCGAGACCCCGGTGAAAATCACCATCTTGTTTCTCGGTATCTCAAGATTGATGTTTTTCAAGTTGTGCTCGCGGGCTCCTTTTATGATTATTTTTTGCATGGACTTATGGGGCGCGTGAACATACCTAAACTTCCCCA
>JAUYPG010000083.1 GCA_030695805.1 Nanobdellota archaeon | reverse complement strand
GCCACGGGTGAATTTCTTTTTGTTGAACTCGTTGAGATAGTGCTCAGGCATGCCTACCAGAGAGGCAACGGCGCCAATGATGACCATGTTGGCGGCGCGGGGGTTCCCCGTCTTTTTGGCGAGCTCGTCCACCTGGATGCCGAAGGCATTGGGAACGTCGGTCAACTCGAAGGACTCAGCGTTGTAGACGATGACGCCGCCCTTGGCGACTTCGCCGTGGTGATTTTCGTAGGAGGCATGGTCGTAACATCAGTAGTTAAAAAAACGGTTGATATTTCAAAAAATCCGCGATTGCCGGAAGAGGCGGGCCAAGGGATGGAAATTCAAGAGATGTTGGGAAAAGAACCTCAGAAAACGAACATAAACATTCCTAAAGAATCACCCAAAGGAGAGGAGAAGAAAAAAGAAGAACCCGCCGAAGTTCAAAAAACAAGATTGGGTATTCTAAACTTGAAAAAACTTATAGAAGGCGATCCCAGGCGCGCCATTTTCCTATGTTCAGGCGACCCATGCAGAATACCTACACAAAGATTTGAATCCGCGGAAGACGGTTCGCATCTGGATTGCGGAGGAGGGACTATGGCTCCCGCGCCGGATACGAAAGTCGGAATTTCCATAAAAGCGGATAATGTGATTATAGAAAACTGCGTTTTTGACGGATTTGATACCGCAATAGAGATAGAGGGATCAAATTCCGTAATTACGAAAAACACCATAAAAAATAGCGCCGGAAACGGCATACTTGTGAAGGGGCAAAAAAGCGCTATATTTGAAAACACAATCGAGGGAAACAAGGGAGCAGGGATATTTGTGGCCGGAGAATCAAACGAGCACGCGATCGCGGAGAATGTGTTACAAAATAACGGAATGCAGGGCTTGCACGTCTTGGGCGCTGGGGCCCTTACCATTATAGATAATACGATTACCGGCAATAAGAGCGAAGGAATCTGGCTTTCTGGGCAGGCGCGTGAAAATCTTTTGTTCGGGAATACGATCGAGGGAAATGGCGGAGAGTGTGGAATATATTTCAGCGCCATTGAAACAAAAAGTCCGATAAATAATAAAATTTTGGAAAATAAAACTGACAAACAAAAAATTTCGTGTTCGTGAAAATTGTGGTATAATATCCTAAATCTTCACCTATGAAAAATTCAACCTTAATCACTCTTCTCGTTGTTGGGGCGGTTTTCGTTATCACGATCGCGCTTCTGATGCGCGGAAAGCGCCCTGAGCCGCTTTCCGTGCCATTACCTGAAGTAAAAATGGCAGTGCTAAAAGAAGGAGAAGGAGAAAAAGTTGTGAAAAACGGCGATGCCGTCTCCGTCCACTATGAAGGCCGGCTCGAGGATGGCACGGTATTTGATTCTTCGTATAAGCGGGGAGCACCCTTTGAATTTACCGTGGGCCTCGGACAAGTAATTCAGGGCTGGGAAAAGGGCCTCATCGGTATGAAAGAGGGAGAAAAAAGACAACTCACCATCCCTTCGGAACTCGGATATGGAGAAAAAGGACAGGGCTCGATCCCTCCGAACGCGACTCTTATTTTTGACGTGGAACTTGTGAAAATCAACTAACCAAAAAAGCCCGCCGTACGGCGGGCTTTTTTGGTTAGTGTCGGGGTAGGCGGAATCGAACCGCCACTACATGACCCCCAGCCATGCGTACTACCACTATACTATACCCCGTGCCCATTTTCTCTGACCCCGCCATGGCGGGGGAAGCTAGAAAATGGAGCATCTCTTCGAGCCTGAGGCTCTCAGAGCCGAAGGCCCGAGGAGTTCCGCGCTTGCGGGACGACGAAGAAATTCTTTATCCGAAGTATACAGAAAAAAAGGAACTTGTAAAAGAGATTTTATACTTTAAATTACGAAACTCACCTATTTTAAGTGTCATCCTCGGACTTGACCCGAGGATCCAGTCTGGATTGCCCGGTCAAGCCGGGCAATGACAGGGAAAGAAAGAGTTTCGTAATTCAAAGCATAGAGATCCCTCTCCGCCTGTTGGCGGATCGGGATGCTCAATTCGGTAGATTCTCCGCCTTTGGCGGATCATACCGAATTGGCAGTTATCCACAGGGTAGGGTATGTACATTTGTGGTAGTTGTGTATAATAGAAATACACAAATTATGATACCAATATACAAATGGTACTAATGATACAAATAATACTAATCAATACATTCATTCGTATCCATTAGTATCATTCGCATGCATTTGTATATTTGCATCTCACATAATGCAGACACTCACAAAACGTCAAAACGAAGCGCTAAAGGTTATCGAGACATATATCGCACAGCACGACGCCTCCCCAACGATTTCGGAGCTTCAAAAACTCCTAAAGGTCTCTTCGACAAGAACTGTAACCCAGTACCTTGAAGCGCTTGAGAAAAAAGGATTTTTAGCTCGCTCAAAAAATAAAACCAGAGGCATTGAATTGAAAGATCAATCCGGTGATATATACGGGGAAACAATCACACTCCCGATCATAGGGTCCGCCGCCTGCGGTGGGCTGAACGTCTATGCCGAGGAGTCGTTCAATGAGTTTGTTCAGGTCGCGAGGACGATATTCGGCGGAAAACGCAAGAACGAAGTAATCGTAATCCGCGCCCTTGGCCTCTCCATGCAGGACGCGGGCATTGAAGACGGAGATCTCGTGCTGGTGGAACTCACTGATGACGTCAAAAATAGGGACGTTGTGGCGGCAGTGATAGACGGCATGGCAGTCATAAAAAAAATTACCTTCAGCAAAAACGCCGTAATTTTGGATCCTGTAACCTCTATCGGGTCCTACAAGCAGATTATCATGCGCCGCGACTTCAAAATACTGGGTCGCGTGGTCCACACCATAAAGGCCTCGAAGCAGAGCGAAGATATAGAAATAGTGCCGGAGCCGGCAATTCGAGGAATGATATAGGTAAAATTTCTAAATCCTAATTTCTAATTTCTAAACAATCTCAAATATCAAAACTCTAAAACGTTTTTGAGATTTGAATTTTGGATTTGTTTAGAGATTAGGATTTAGAGTTTAGAGATTGAGTATTAGTATGGAAATACCAAAAGTATGCAAAACAACAAACCTCCTCTCGCCGACAGGGTCCGTCCGAAAACGTTTGAGGATTTTGTGGGGCAGGAGCATGTGGTTGGCCGAGACGCGATTCTTAGAAAGGCGATTGAAAGAGACGCTCTCCCTTCAATCATTTTCTGGGGCCCAACAGGATCAGGAAAAACAACAATCGCCCACGTCATAGCCGAAGGCACAAAGGCGCATTTTGAGAAAATGAGCGCCATAACCGGCGGCGTGGATGAGATAAAAGAAATCGTAAGAAAGGCGAAGGATTACAAGAAGGCGTACGGGAAGGAGACGATCCTTTTTATTGATGAGATTCATCGTTTCAACAAGCGTCAGCAGGACGCCCTCCTCCCGCACGTCGAAGATGGCACAATTATTTTTATCGGCGCGACCACGGAAAACCCAAGTTTTGAAGTGAACTCCGCCCTTCTCTCGAGAAGCAGGGTATTTGTCTTAAACGCGCTGGAAGCGAATGATATTGAGCTTATTTTGAAACGCGCGTTAACCGACAAGGAGCGTGGTCTTGGAAACAAAAAAATCGTCATAAAAGAAGATATCCTGAAGTTTCTCTCCCAAATGGCGAACGGCGATGCCAGAGTCGCGCTGAACGCACTTGAACTCGCGGTAAACGCAACGCAACTGAAAAAAGGCGCGATCACAATCACGATTGAAACAATAAAAGAGGCACTCCAACGCACTCATATTTTGTACGACAAAAACGGCGAGGAGCACTACAACATCATCTCCGCGCTTCACAAATCAATGCGCGGCAGTGACGCGGACGCCGCGCTTTACTGGCTGGGAAGAATGCTTGAGGGCGGGGAAGATCCGCTTTACGTTGCTCGCCGTCTTATTCGTTTTGCCTCGGAAGACATTGGTATCGCGAACTCGTTCGCCCTGCCGCAGGCCGTGGCCGCTTACGACGCCTGTCACTATATCGGTATGCCCGAGTGCGAACTTGCGATCGCCCAGGCCGTGGTCTATATGGCAAAATCAAAAAAATCAAACGCGCTCTACATTGCCTACGGCAAGGTAAAAGAAGACATAAAAAATTTACAGAATGAGCCCGTACCCCTTCATCTACGAAACGCTCCCACTCGTCTTATGAAAGACCTGAACTACGGCAAAAACTACAAATACACACCGGATTTCAAAAGTGATGAGGAGGCAAAACAGAATTATCTTCCGGAAAAATTAAAAGGCAAGAAGTATTTGGAGTAAAAAATGAAGTGGACATACGAAATATCCACCTCACGTCTAGTATTATTTAGGACTTACGCAATCGGTGTCATTCCCGTGAAAACGGGAATCCAGACCTCTAAAAACGGCTCAATACTGGATTCCAGCTGGAGTTTATCCCGTACCGCGATACGGGGCTGGAATGACAGAAGGGCGCGAAGCGCGTAAGTCCTATTCATAATGAGGATGTTGCCGAGG
>JAUYPG010000040.1 GCA_030695805.1 Nanobdellota archaeon | reverse complement strand
TCAATCACTATTGTGTTGCCGTAATTCGAGAGATTTCGCGCGAGGCGTATAACTCCGTTTTGGATGGCTTTTACCGGGTCCCCGCGCTTCGCGTCAAGGTCAACGCCGAGATGGCGGATTTCCGTCTCGCCTGATTTTCTTATATTTCCGAATCCCCCCACAATAATTTTTTCGGGGAGGGGATAGTCGAATTCATCTTTTATGTATATGTCCTCGAGGGGCTTGCTCAGGACCTCGTAGAGTTTCGCGTTGTCGTCTTGGACGATATCTTTCGCGGCTTCCTCGGGCGTTACTCCGGCCTTCTTTTGGGTGTCGCTCAAGACGAGACCGGTTACCGGGAAGTTTCGTTTTGTGGTTTGTACCTTTTCTTCTCGTATGACCGAGTTATCTTGAAGCAGGGAAACGGAGAGCGTGCCCGGTTCTTTCCGGACGTCAATGCCGTATATTCCTATGCTTTTTTTCGGTCCTACGGGAATAAGCGGGATTTTTTGTTTTTGGATTTGGAGTTCGACTTCTCCTTCGTGTTCCACGGATATTATGAGAGCATCCCCTTGCTCGAGGATTTTCGCGGATAGGGTAAGCGTCGGTTTTTTGGGCGCGGGCGGTATTTTAACATTATCATCCTGATCGGCAGCGAAGGATCTCGTGTTGGTCGGAGCGGGTTGTTTTGTCGTGGGATTCTTCGCTTCGCTCAGAATGACAGACGAGCGCGGGGTCAGAATGACAGATTGGAGGATGATTGGAGAAGTTTCAAGCGAAGCGGTCATTATTTCGTACTCATGAGTTTGCGTGCGGAGGATGTACCCAACGCTCACGCTTATCACCGAAAGGAGTATGATTGTGAGAATCTGTTTCATCTACATCCTGCGCCGGAGGGCGCTTTTCAGGGTCTCCTCATCCGCGAATTCGATTTCGCCTCCTGTTGGGATGCCCCGCCCGAGGCGGGTTACGGAGACCCCGAGGGGCGAGAGGTCCCGTTTCAGCATTTCATAAACCATATCGCTTAGGGCATTCGGGCCCATGGCGAGGATGACTTCTTTTATGGTTCCCTTTTCTTTTTCAATGCGTTTTTTCAGATGTTCCATCCTTTTTCTGTGGTGTTCTTCAAGGATGCCGTTGGTCCCCAGGTCTCCTAAAATGAGATAGGTTCCCTGGAACTCTCGCGCCCGCTCGAGGGTTATAATGTCCGTGTTTTTTTCCACGACCGCGACCAAGTCCCTTTTTCTTTCTGTATTTCCGCAGATCGCGCAGACACTTCGGTCTTCTTCTTTCAGGGAAAAACATTCCGGGCAGGCGTCCATGGCGTCTAGCCCCGCGAGCGCTTCCCGGAGCGCGTGCCGTTCTTCCGCCTTCATGTTCGCGATGAAGAAGGCGAGGCGAGTCGCGGCGCGTGGACCAAGGCCTGGGAGTTTTTTCCAAATTTCCAAAAAAGAGCGAATTTGATGAGGAATCATACTTTAGAATTTCTAATTACTAATTACTAATTTCTAATGTGAACGCGACATAACGAATTGGAATTAGAAATTAGTAATTAGAAATTATCGTTTGAGTGGCGTTCATCAATTGTCCTAAAGGAGACGCGCTCGGCGTCGAATTTCAACTTCACGTCTCCCAGGGGGCCGTTGCGGTGCTTCGCGATGACCACGCGAACTAGATTTCGGTCCTCGTCCGAGAGCGCGTCGTGCTTTTCTGATCCGTATGCCTCGCGGTCTTTGCGGGCGAGAAACATGACGACGTCGGCATCCTGTTCCAGGGATCCGCTTTCACGAAGGTCGGAGAGGCGGGGGGTTTTATCTCCTTCGCGTTTGTCCACGCCCCGCGAGAGCTGGGAGAGGGCGAGAACGGGGATATTCAGTTCTCTCGCCAGGGATTTCAGTCCTCTTGAGATTTCCGTTACCTGCTGGACCATGTTTGTGGAGTCGGTTCGGGGCTTTATAAGCTGGAGGTAGTCAATGATCGCGAGGTCAAGGCCGTGCTCGATCTGGAGGCGGCGGGCCATAGAGCGCATCTGAAGGATACTGGGGGAGGGGGTGTCGTCAATGAAGATTTTTAACTCCGAGAGTTTGCCTAGGGCGTGCTGGATGAGTTCGAAGTCCGTTTCGTCCCGCAGGCGGCCTGTCCTCATTTTCCAGAGGGGCACCTGGGCTTCGGAGGCGATCAAACGATCCATGACCTGTTCGATGGACATTTCAATAGAGAAGATGCCCACGGAAAACCCGGCGTGCGCGGCATTTCGCGCCATGTCGAGGGCCAGGGAGGTTTTTCCGAAGGAGGGGCGCGCTCCAAGGAGAATGAGATCCGATTTTTGAAGGCCGGAGAGGATGGAGTCGAGCTTGGAGAAGCCGGTTGGCACTCCTCGGAGCACTCCTTCTTCATGGATTCGTTGGAATCGTTCGAAGCTCGCGGCGAGCTCATCCTTCACGCGCACGAATTTTTGCGTCTGCGATAGTTGGGAGATGGAAAATATTCGTTTTTCCACCTGGTCTAGAATCTCCTCGAAATTTTCCGGGTCCAATGCTTTTTCTCCTATTTCTGAGGCGGCGCGCAGGAGATCGCGGCGCACTCGCTTTTCTCGGACGATGTTCGCGTAGTGAACGATATGGGCGGAGGAGGGGACCGAGTCAATGAGGTCGGAGATATATGAGGTTCCGCCAATACCCTCGAGTTCCCCTTTCTCTTTGAGGCGGGCCTGGAGGGTTAGGGCGTCAATTGGCCTTCCTGTTTCAAAAAGTTCGAGGATTACTTTGTATATTTTTTGGTGTCCCGGCGCGTAAAAATCATGAGGAGACAAGAGATCCGCGATTTTAATAATCGCGTCTTTGTCGAGCAGAAGCGCGCCCAGGACCGAGGATTCGGCCTCAATGTCTTGGGGAGGAAGTTTGAAATTTTTATCTGACATAAAAATAAATTTCTAATTTCTAATATCTAATTACTAATGAAATCCCAATGAGCCAATGACTCAATATGTGAGACATTGGACATTTTTGCATTGGATATTGATTAGAAATTAGTAATTAGGAATTGGTCATTTTGAGAACCATCGGTCCGAGCGGGGTGTCTTCTATGGTATATCCTAATCCTTCTATCTTTTTTCTCAATGCGTCGGCTCGGATAAACTGTTTATTAACTCTGGATAACTCCCGATGCTCGGCTAGTTTTTCTATGTGTTTTGGCGTTTTTCTCGGTTTTATCGGCATGCCAAGCATGTTCAGGGTTTTACTCATAAAAAGAGCCGCTGTTTTCGCGTCTTTCCGCGAAAGGGACCACATTTCTTTGTTTAGGTCGCGGACGAGCGTGAAGAGGGCGGCAAGGGCAACAGGCGTATTGAAGTCGTCTTCCATCGCGGCGTGGAACGCACGTTCGGCTTTTTCTATGGTTTCTTTGCGGAAAACCTTTTTTCGAGGTTCAACCTCCTTTTGGAGGTTGAACCTCATAATAAACGCGAGTTTTAGAAGAAGTTCACGCAGGGTTTTCAGGGATTCTTTCGCGTTTTTCGAGAGTTCTTCGGAATAACTCGCGGGAGAACGGTAGTGGTGGGAAAGGACGATCCAGCGCAGGATCTCGGCTTCGTCTTTTTCAAGAAATTGTTTGATGGTGATGAAGTTGCCGAGTCCTTTCGACATTTTTTTGCCTTCTACGCGGAGAAGACCCGCGTGCATCCATATGTTCACGAACGGTTTTTTTCCGGAGGCGGCTTCTTGCTGGGCAATCTCGGCTTCGTGGTGGGGAAATTTTAAATCAAGTCCGCCTCCGTGGATATCGTATTGCGGACCGAAGAAGTGCTCCGTGATCGCGGTGTCTTCAATGTGCCAGCCCGGACGGCCGGGGCCGAAAGGACTCGCCCACGCTGGCTCGCCGTCCACAAGTTGTAAGTTGTCTCCCTGCGGGAGATGTCCCGAAGGGACATAAGTTGTCTCCCTGCGGGAGATGTCCCGAAGGGACATAAGTTGTCTCCCTGCGGGAGATGTCCCGAAGGGACATAAGTTGTGAGTTTTTTTTCCGCGTTTATCTGCGTTCCGCCAGCTGGCGGATTCTGCGTTCATCTGCGTTTTGACGAATTTCCAGAGGCAGAAGTCGCCTTTGTTTCTTTTTTTGTCCGCCTCGTCAATCCGCGAGACGCCGTCTTCCGCTTGCCGCACGGTGCGGCGGGCGAGCTTGCCATAATCCTTGAATTTTTTGATATCAAAATAGATGCCCTGTTCTTCGATCACGTAGGCATATTCTTTTTTTATCAGGGTCTGGATTTGCTTTACGATTTGCGGAATGAAATTCGAGGCGCGGGCGAATGTGTCAATCTGCGTTACCCGCAGGGCTTTCAGATCTTCGCGATAGCTTTTTTCGAATTTTTTCGCGAGACCCAGGGGGTTTACGCCATATTCTTTCGCGCGCGCGATGATTTTGTCGTCAACGTCGGTGATATTTTGAAGATATCGGAGCTTCCAGCCCTGATGTCGGAGATAGCGGACGATGATGTCAAAGGCGATCTGGGTGCGGGCGTGCCCCAGATGGGAGTCGTCGTAGACCGTGGGGCCGCAGACGAAGAGACGGAGCGGTTTTCGCGCTTTTTTCAGGAGTTGTTTTTTTCCGGAGAGAGAGTCGTAGATGAGCATATGTCATATAAATTACAAATTCCAAATTACAAATCACAAACAATATCAAATAACAAAAATTTCAAACATAAAACACGTTTTTGCGCCCGAGGCGCATCCGCCTTTGGCGGAGAATTTTGAACATTAGAATTTTGAATTTGTTTGTAATTTGGTGTTTGTGATTTGGGTATTATTGTTACTTGCTCCAGTTCAGAATAATATCCCGGATGACCGGCGACTCGGTCTGGGTAAGGTTTGATTTCAGACGCACCCTATATCGCAGGTAGCGGAAATTCAATACTTGGAGCGGATTTACGCAGATCGCCTTATTCGGTCCGATTGCAGGGGAAGATGGGCCGATCGCGGGGCACTCCGCGCCATAGTAGGTTTCGCTTGTGTTGTCCGGGCCTTTGAAGACCCATGTTCCTGTGGTGCAGTTTGGTTTGTTTTCCGCGCCGTTCGGGCAGTTTGAAGCCGCGATCTGGAAGTCCACGGACGCGCCTCCTCCGGGTTGGGCGCCCTGCCAGATGATGCTGTTTAGGACGACTCCGCCAAAGTCCTCGGTGTCGAAGACGGATGATTCGAGGAATCCAAGCGTGCTCGTCGCGCGCCAGGCGGTTTTTACCTTATATCCCGGGCCGTTGAAACTAATCCATCCCTCAACGTCGTTCCATGCGTATCCCGAAAAGTCGCCGGAGTCGCCGTCAATTTCTACCCGGTAATTGGACTCAGTACAGGTGTTTGTTCCGCCATGGGAGGTCTGGTCGCAGTTGAAGCTTATCCATCCGATGGAATCGTTCCACGCGTACCCAGAGAGGATTCCGGTCGCGTCTCCATTCGGGCAGGAGCCGTCCGTATTGTGGGGCCCCGGGCCGTTGCAGATGCCATAGTTTGATATGCTGGCACAGATGTTCCCTCCCCGCGCTGTCGCGCAATCGAGAGAAATGTCTCCCACATTGCCGCTCGCGTATCCTTTGAGGTATGTTCCCTGGACTTTTACGGTGTGGGTGCCGTGGAAATCCCACCAGCCGCTAATGTCCGACCATGCTACGCGTTCCGTGGGGTTCGAGCTAATGTTCGTGCCCGGGTTTTCGTCTGCCCTTGCCGGAATGATTCCCGTGAGGTTCGCGACTACCCCTCCCAGAAGGACACATCCCACAAGGATCCAGAAAATGCTTTTCCAGCGTTTTTTCATGACTTTATTATACCCGAGATTATTCAAAGTAAAAAATTTTTTCGAAAACTTCTCTCGTTGCCGCTTGGGACTTCATATTTTCTATAATACCCGTAATCGCGGGCTGGGGAGAGCGGAAGTCATTGGAGTTCGGCACGGGCAGGGCTTTGGTCGCGACAAGTCCTATGAGATGCCCTTTATAGAAAATGGGAGAGCCGGAGCGGCCGCCGTAGGCGTCCGGCGGCACTTCTACTGACATGGTAAGAGGAGTGTTTTGCATTGTTTTGTCTCCCGCGTACACATCTTTTACTATCCCGTCTTTTGTAAGGAGGCGGAATTCTTCAAATGATCCCGACCCGCTTTGCTGGAAGGCGTATCCCGGCATGACAACGCGGCTTTCTTGTATAATTTCTATCCATTCTTGCGGGTTTGGAACGAGGATTGGGGAGGAGGGGAGGCGCGGGTTTTCACGCTCAAAATATTTGCTTGTGTTTTTCCCCGTAATTTCGAGGATCGCGTAGTCGAGCTCTGCCTCCTCGTTTTTCGAGAGGCCCTCTGCGGCGGGCAGATAGGCGAGGCGGGCCGTGAAATCATGCTGGAGGCCGGAAACGCTTCGGAGATCATAGTAGGGATAGGGATATTGTTCTTCCTGAAGTATGTTTCTTTCCGCGGTAAGAATCCGCACTTCGCATCCGGTAAGTTCAAGGCCCGTGTCAATCGCCCTGTCCCCGCTCAATTTTTTCGCCCACTGGACGTCAACCACGTGCCTGTTTGTGAGGATGTAGGTGCCTTTGGAGTAGGTTCCTTCCCGGATGATTACGCCTGAACCGCGATATCGCGTGCCGAGACCGGTCTCCTTGTTTTCAAAATCGCAACTTAGTCCGACGACGGAGCGGAGATCAATCGGGCGGGCCTCAAGGGTTTTAGGAACTTCAGGAACTTGATTAACTTTTGAAATTTCTGAAGTTTTCGGAATTTCACGAGTTATTTTTTCAGGCGGCTTTTCCGCGGGCTGGATTGTGCTTGTTTCTTTTTTTAGAACCGGAGTTTCGTTTTTTGGTTTAGGGGCGGGCGAAGCAGGCAGTTCTTCGGAAATTCTCGGAATGACTTCCGCTTCTTGGCGTTCCATCGGAACTGGAATTTTTTTCGGACCTTGGACGAACGACACAAGGCCTATGATGAAAGCCGTTACGATTGAGATGAGTTTTTCAAGCATGTATGTATGGTAACAAAAAAGGGCGGCTCGTGAAAACGAGACGCCCACCCCCATACGAGTCCGTAAGGAGACTCGTCCTCCCATTTCTTGGGAGGGTTGCTTATTTTAGTTTGCGTTTTTGTTCCATGGGTGTCAACCCAGCACCACCTTTACTTACAACATGGAAGGAGCTTAAACAGTTTGTCACAATTAAAAAGCCATGGCTTTTTAATTGTGACAACAACAACAACGCCGACACCCAATTCGAGGGATTAAGCTATTTGTTTTCGCTTGGGCAGGTTTCATTCGTACTCGTCGCACTCCCTCCGGTTACGCTCTTGTAGATTTTCGTGGTGACTTTATTTACCACGCCTTGATCCTTGTTCATCTCTTGTATCTTTTTGATGATTTTTTCCGTCTCTTCGAGTTTTTGAGTGATTTCTTCGGTGGTCTCGCTTTCCGGCGCTGGTTTCGCGCTTGAGGACGTTTTTTCTCCTGATTTCGCGAGACCGGCTTTTATGCTTTCGATATTTTTTTCAAGTTGATCCAGGAGTTTTTGCCTCCGCTCCGCGGGAGAGAAGACGATGGGCTCCATTTTTTCTTTTACTGATTTCGGCAAGGCGTTCGATATCGTTCCGCCGAGTTTCGAGGCGACGTTTTTCTTCACGTCATCCGGAATGAGGTACGTCACCCCCATAATTAGCCCTATGATGAAAAGTATTTTTAGTATTCCTCCAAGCATAATCTTATAGTAACACACGTTTATACGCATCGCGAAACTCCTTGATTACCGGGTCGCGGAAAAGAATTAAGAGGAGTCCGTAGGCAACGGCGGAGATCGGAATGGCAAGAAGCACATGGACGCCGAGAAGGGAAAGAGCGAGGCCTACAATCCCCGGGCCGAGGACGCCGGCACAAAGCATTCGGGGCAGATGCCGCAGTACGGAAAATTCCTGGATTTTTTTCGCCTCTCGCCAGATGAAGCCGCGATTCAGAAAAAGAGAAATGAGCGTGGCAATCGCGGACCCCGAGGCGCCGAATCTGGGTATGAGAAGAATGTTGAATCCAATATTTCCGAGAGCCCCGAGGAGGGTCGCGAAAGCGATGGTTTTCTGTTTGTCGCGGGCGAATACGAGGGTGTGCACGATCATTCTCGGGAATAAGAGGAGAAGGGAAAAGAGGAGAATCTGGAATGTGAGCGTGCCGGAGGAGAATTCTTCTCCATAGATAAAGGAAAGGAGAGGACGCGCGAAGACCACGCCTCCAAAGACAAGAGGGATGGCAAGCGAGAAAAGAATCGTAAGCGAACGCTCTACAATACTTTGAAGACGGAGGGAGTTTTCTTTGGCAAGACGGGAAAGAAAAGGGAAGATGCTTATGGAAAGAATGTCGGGAAGGATGATAAGGATGAATATGATTTTCTGGGCGGCGGCATAAATGCCGACCTCGCTCGCGCTTCTCCACCAGCCGAGCATAATGATGTCGGTATGGAGCATGAGGGGTCCGAGAGAGGCGGTAAGAAGAATGGCGGAAGCGCTTCGGAGAAGGGGGGCGATGAGCTCCTTGCGGAAATATCGGACAATGCCGGTAAACCAGTCCCAAAGGAGAATGATTCCAAGGAGGGCGCCTACTCCCGCGCCAGCGGCGTATCCGAGCGTAAGATAGAGCGGGTTTGGGAAGAGAAAAAGAACGAGGATGACGCAGGCGGCAATGGAGATATTGGTTACGAAGGTGAGAAGCGCCTCAAACTCCATTCGTTCGCGGGCGCGGAAGACCGCGGAGGCGAGGTCCCGGAAGCCGTCAAAGGCGATAAGAAGAGCGGCGAAGATAAAGATGAGGCGGGCGTCTCCGACTTGGGAAACAAGGGGAGCGGCTAGAATCACAAGGAGCATAGTAGGGAGAAGAAGGGCGAGCCGCGCGAAAAATGATACGGAGAAATATTCGCGGGCCTTCTCCGGATTTTGGGCGATATCCCGAAGAAGAAGAGTGGAGATGCCGACACTGGAAAATGCGGTAAAGAACCCGGCAATTCCGAGTACGTAGGAGAAGACGCCGTACTCCGCGGCCCCGAGGACCCGCGCGGCGTAGATAACGGTAAGCGCCCGAATAAGGCGGCTTACGAATTCGCCTGCCCCAAGCCAGAGAGCGTTTTTCGCGATCACTTGCCGCGTACTCCGATGTTCGAAAAGCAGTCGTCGAATGCGGGATAGCATAGCAGATGTTATGAATGAGAAAAGAAAAAATGCCGCAGGGTTTTTACGAAAAGCACGAGATCAAGGGTAAAAGAACGGTACGCGATATAGTAGAGATCATACGCCAATTTTTCTTCCGCCTCCTCGAGAGACGCGCTTGGACGGAAGTTAATCTGGGCCCAGCCCGTAAGACCCGGTTTTACGAGATGCCGAAGGTCGTAATATGGAAGGGCGCGATACTTTTCCGCGAGCTCATAACGCTCCGGACGGGGTCCGGTAAAGGAAATATCTCCCCGGAGAATATTGAAAAGCTGGGGAAGTTCGTCGAGGTGGGTAAAGCGGAGAAAGCGTCCGAAGGGAGTGATTCGCGGATCGTTCCGTTCGGTCCAGAGCGGTCCCTCGCTTCCCGCGTACATGGTGCGGAATTTGTAGAGTGTAAAGGGGTGGCTTCCTCGACCCATGCGTTTTTGGGAAAAAAGGACCTTGCCTGGGGACGTCGCGCGAACAACAGTTGCGAGAAGAGCCATGGGAAGGGAAAAAAGGATAAGAAGTGGAAGGGAGAGAAGAATATCAACCGAGCGTTTTATAATATCGTAGGCGCGATCCTGCCTCATGACGCACCCCATGACCCAGGCCTCGTCAATGTCCGGAAGGGAAACCTTCTCGAAAAGCGTTACGTAGAAATTTTGAAAAGGCAAAAATGAAATCCGGGGAGAGAAGGGGAGCCCCGCGCGTCCGAAGAAAGAAGAGCTGGGAGGAGCGTCGCCGCAAAACACAACGAGATCGGGAGCGTGTTCGGAGAATGTTTCCTGAAGTTTTTTCAGAGAAGGGTCGGGTATATGAGAGGCTGTATGATACCCGAGGTGGGGATGGTCCTTCAGATAGGAAAGAGTCGCGGGAAGAGAGCGAGAAGTTCCTATAAAAAGAACTCGGACCCGGCCGCGAGGAGAAAAACGGAGGGTGAGAAGGCGAAAGAAGCCGAGAAGCAAAAAAGATAATACTCCGAAGATAAAAAGATTTGTTTTCGGGGCAAGAGAGAAGAGCGGGCCGAAAAGGTAAAACGCGAATACGGAAAGAACAAGGTTAATAAAAAGCGCGCTCGAGAGACGCTGGAGGAGGGCCTTTGGCGAAGAAATAAGGCGGAGGCTGTAGAGGTCGGCTATGAAGAAAACCAAAAGCCAGCCGAGAAAGAGGAGCGAGAAGGGGAGAAGATGGCTTGATAGCCGAATGGAAAATTCGCCTGCTTCGTACCGGATAAGAAGCGTAATCCCAAGGGAGGCATAGAGAAGGGCAGTATCCGCGAAAAGTAAAAATAACCGATGTGCCATAGATAAAGCGGGCTTGCCCCGCGGCGAAGCTTTGCGGGGTTGACCCTTTGAAGTATATTACATAAGATAAGTACCAAATGGAAGAAGAAACAAAACAAAAGAAAGATAGGATTTTGCCCGTGAGCATTCTCGTCGCGGGGGTTCTTATATCCGTTTCTATCATCTACGGCGCCGGGAAAAAATCTTTTGAATCGAAAAAAGGCGCGCTGGGAAATGAAACCGCTTCTCCGGAACGCATGAAAGAGGTTTCGGGCGATGACCATGTCCGCGGAGATAAAAATGCTCCGGTTGTTGTCGTTGAATTTTCGGACCTCGAATGCCCCTTTTGCAAGAGTTTCCACGAAACCATGAAAACGGTTTTGCAAAACTATGAGGGAGAGGTGGCATGGGTCTATCGGCACTTTCCGCTCGATCGTCTTCACCCGAAAGCGAGAAAGGAAGCCGAGGCAAGCGAGTGCGCCGCGGAGCTTGGCGGGAATGACGCATTCTGGGCCTACGTGGACGAACT
>JAUYPG010000067.1 GCA_030695805.1 Nanobdellota archaeon | reverse complement strand
TTGGAAGAGGTGCCGGAATTCAAAAAAATTACGGAGGAGGACTTGCAGGCCCGGCAGGTGTTGACTGAGGCGCGGCGGCTTGAGGGCACAATACGGCACGCATCAGTACATGCCTGCGGGATTGTGATTTCCGCGGAGCCGCTTACGAATATCCTGCCTTTGCAGAGGGCGCCAGGCGGAGAAGATACGATTTTGACGCAGATTGAGATGCATGGAGTCGAGGATTTAGGACTCCTGAAGATGGATTTTTTGGGACTGAAAAATTTAACTATTATCGAAAAAACGCTTCGGCTCGTGCGGGATTTACAACATGAAGAAAAAATTGATATTGATTCCCTTCCCCTTGATAACAAAAAAGCATTTGAGCTTTTTCGAGCTGGGGAGACCACAGGCGTGTTTCAGCTCGAATCCCCGGGGATGAGGCGATATTTGGTTGAGCTGAGGCCAACCGATTTGGAAGACATTATCGCAATGATCGCTCTTTATCGCCCCGGACCTATTGAGCTTATTCCCTCTTATGTCAAGCGGAAGCATGGGAAAGAAAAAGTAACGTATCTTCATCCCCTGCTCGAGCCGATCTTGCGGAATACGTACGGAGTGGGCATCTATCAGGAGCAGATGATGAGGATCGCGCGGGACCTCGCGGGTTTTACGCTTGGCGAGGCAGACGTGCTTCGCAAGGCCATCGGGAAAAAAATCAAAGATCTTTTGGACGAACAGCGCGTGAAACTTGTCGAAGGAATGGTCGGGCGCGGAATTGCGCGGGACACCGCGGAGAAGATTTGGGAACTCTTCCCTCCGTTCGCGCGATACGGGTTCAACAGGTCGCATGCCGCCTGCTACGCCATGATCAGTTACCAGACCGCGTACCTGAAGGCGAATTATCCGGTGGAGTTCATGGCGTCGCTTTTGAATGTTTCGGGAAGCGACACCGAGCGAATTCATTTTTTGGTCTCTGACGCGAAGCGGCTTGGGGTTCCGGTCATGCCTCCGGACGTGAATGAGAGTTTTGAGGAGTTTGCCGTGGGTATGTACCACGAGAAGCCCGCGATCCGTTTCGGGCTTTTGAAAATAAAAAATCTCGGGGCGAATATCACGCGCGAAATTATCGAGGAACGGAGGCGCGCGGGGCCGTATAAGGATTTGATTGATTTTTTGTCACGCATCCATCATCGAGACATGAACAAGAAGTCCCTGGAGAGTTTGGTAAAGGCCGGGGCGCTCGATTCATTCGGGCACAGACGGCGGAGCCAGCTTATCGGCAATCTCGATGAGATGTTGCGCTTTAGTCAGGCCTCAAAAAAGATGGCGACGAGCACGCAGGGCGGGCTTTTTGGCAATTTCGTTCCTGCTTCTTCCCTGCAATTTAAGGAGATGGAGGATATCGGGACGCGTCAGATTTTGGACTGGGAAAAAGAGCTTTTGGGCTTGTATCTTACGGACCATCCTTTCAATCCGTATCGCGATCATGAAAAGGTAAAGAAACTCGCCCTTCCGATTTCGAAAGCGCGAGAGGAGCCGCTTGAACGGGGACGATCCCGCCGCATTGTAATTGCCGGAGTCATTAACGCCATCCAGAAGATCCCCACAAAGAATGGCGACCCCATGCTTTTTGTTTCTCTTGAAGACCAGACGGACACGATTGAGGCGCTTGTGTTTTCCGACTTACTTGCCGAGTCGCGGGAGGTGTGGCAGGAAGGCAAGGCGATTATTACACGGGGGAGAATGTCTGCGAAGAACGGCGAGACAAAGTTTGTATGCGAGGAGGTGCGGGAACTCACGCTTTAGCTTATAGCTTCGTTAGCTTTTAGAGATGACGAACAGCGCGCGCGAGACGTGGCTTGGTTTTATCTTTTGATTTGGTTTATACTTTTTGAATGAATATACAAAATAGCGAAAAGAAAGACCATAAAGTTTTGGGAAAGGAGTTGGACTTATTCGTCTTCTCCGATTTAGTCGGGAGTGGGCTTCCTCTTTTTACGCCCAAAGGGACAATTATTCGCAATTTGCTTGACGAGTATGTTTGGGAGCTTAGAAGAGGTTATGGTTATGAAAAGGTAGAAATTCCCCACATTGCGAAAAAAGAGCTTTATGAAAAGTCAGGTCATTGGGATAAGTTTAAGGATGATCTTTTTAGAATCAAAACTCGCGAGGGGCATGAGTTTGTCTTAAAGCCGATGAACTGCCCTCATCACACGCAGATTTACGCGCGAAAACCATGGAGCTATCGGGAGTTGCCTCAGAGATACGCGAATACCACGATGTGTTATCGGGACGAGCAGACAGGAGAATTAAACGGACTTTCCCGCGCGCGCGCCTTTACCCAAGATGACGCGCACGTGTTTTGTCGAGTTCCCCAAGCAAAGGAAGAATTTATAAAAATTTGGGATATTGTTCATACGTTTTATAAGACGTTTGGATTTGAGCTGAAGGCGCGTCTTTCGTTGCATGATCCAAAGGAATCGAAAAAATATTTGGGAGATAAAAAGATTTGGGCCGCGGCGGAAGGAATTTTAAAGGAAATAGTTGAGGAGAAAGGCGCCGATTATTTTGAATGCGTTGGTGAGGCGGCTTTTTATGGACCAAA
>JAUYPG010000063.1 GCA_030695805.1 Nanobdellota archaeon | reverse complement strand
CCGGACTCGCCTCACGGGCAAAAAATAAAATATAAAGAAACGCGAAAAGATAAAGAGCCCCCCCGCCGATCACAACCCATACCAATACTTTGCCCCATGATATTTTTTTCATTCTTCTATTTTCCCCCGCCGCGAGCGGGGTCCCGCTGTGGCGGGATATATTCTAAATTCTCGCAGCAACTGGTACGCCACAATCCCAAACGCGACCGACACGTTCAGCGACTCCTTCTTTCCGAACATGGGTATCTCAAGAATCCGGTCTGCCCGCTTCAGAATCGCGGCGGAGAGCCCTTGCACCTCGTCTCCAAAAACAAGAACGACTTTTTGAGGCGCTTGGAAGCTCGGCTTCCTTTGGAAGCCGAGCTTCCAAATCGAAACTGCCCGCGAATCCTGCTCCACCGCGACAATCCCATACCCTTCTTTTTTCAATCGCCGAAGAAGCGGAAGCGTGGAAGGCGCATACTCCCATGGAACGATTTTCTCCGCGCCGAGCGCGGTCTTATGAAAGTCCCGACGCTCCCGCCCAAAGCGGTCAATGGGTGTCGGCGTTACCCCGCAAAGATACACCTTTTCTATTCCTGCCGCGTCCGCAGTCCGAAATATAGAGCCGACGTTATACACGCTCCGTATGTTATGCAAGACCGCGACCATGTGCCTACCATTCCTTAATCGCCTTTTCCCAACGCTCAAGCGTGCCACAATCAAACCAACGGCCTTCAATTTTATGCCCATAAAGCTTTCCTTCCGCCGCGAGTTTGGGAAAAATTTCCCGCTCCGTGGAAATCTGCTCTTTTGAAAAGTCCGCGTAGTTAAAAATTTCAGGGTCAAATATATAGAGGCCGGAATTAATAAAATCTGACGGAGGATTTTTCGGTTTTTCCAAAAATTCCGTAATTTTGTTTCCGCTCAAAATCGGCACTCCATATTCATGCGCGTTCGGAACCTCCACCATCCAGATTGTTCCCACGCCGTCGTGCTCAGCATGAAACTCCTGCAAGCGCTTCAAGTCAAAGTCCTTTAACTCGTCTCCATTCGTAAGCACAAAGGTTTCGTTCCCTATCCAGTCCTTCAGAAGTTCCATTCCTCCGAACGTGCCTCTTGGCGTCTCTTCGTAAAAAATCTCTATCTTTTCGTCTGGCATCTCATGCTTCCAGGCGTTTCTCCATTTTTCAAAATCTCCTTCATGCATCTTGCCCGCGAGGATTCCAATCTTTTCTATTTCGTGTTTGTGGAAAAAATCAATAAGATGCCCGATAATCGGCTTCTTTTTTACCGGTACCAAGGGTTTCGGAATTTCGTAGGTTATGGGACGGAGGCGGGTTCCATATCCTCCCGCTAAGATGACTGCTTTCATTGGTAAAAAGAGTATCGCAGAGCGCCGAGGAAATCAATGGAGTTTCTACGCTACAAAAAAACAATCTATTTTCTCTAAAAACAGTTCGTTGAGTTTTTTATACGTTTTAGCGCGCCGTGCTCATTGCCCGGAGTTCAATTGATTTTGCAACTGGCCGAAAAACGCCCGAGGCATTCAAAACCTCAACGCCAATGACCAGTCCTTCTCCATCAAGTTCTGCCACAATGCCGGGCGCTATTTCAACAAACTCCTCTTCCGCTCCTCGTTTCACACCGAAATATAAAACATCGCTTTTCGCGTCATAGTGTACAAATTGTTTTTTCGCTGATTTTTTCATATTTTTTGCCACCTGCCCGCCTGAACCCGATTTTCCTTTTGTCCAGGTTTCAGTGGATGAATTGTTACGAGCAGTATATCATTTCCTGCTTCTTTGTACACTACTGCGACATCACGCCGTTTCTTTCTATACACTGACCGCCCAATGGCAATAAAAAGCCCCGTTTCTCTATCGAAATAATGCTCGGAGGATGAAGCGAAAATTTTCTCCGGCAATACGCGAGGAATTTTTCTCAATTTCAACCTAAACTCAAGGTGGGGAGAGTAAAAAATTTCTTTTTCCATTTGTTTATTATACTCCAGACCTCTTCTAACCAAACCCTTTATTCTTTATTCCTAATTCTTTATTCTTTAGTGTATGTGTGGCATCACAGGCATATACGACACGCGCGGAGGTACCCCTGTATTGGAGAGTGATTTGATTCGTATGAGGGATACCCTCTCCTACCGCGGGCCGGACAGCGCGGGGATTTATATTTCTCCGGACGGACGCGTGGGGCTTGGGCACCGACGGCTCGCGATTATTGATCTCACGGAGGCGGGAGCGCAACCAATGACCTACCGAGGATTAAGGATCAAGGCCCTCGGCTCTGAGAGCCATCGGGCTCGAAGAGATCAAGAATTAATAATTACCTTTAACGGGGAGATTTACAACTTTAAGGAACTGCGGGAGGAACTACGAAAGAAAGGGTGCGTATTTCGCTCGGAGTCCGATACAGAAGTCATTCTCGCGGCATACGCGGAATATGGAGCGGAGTGCGTGAAAAAATTTAACGGAATGTTCGCCTTTGCGATTTGGGATGAGAAAAATAAAATTCTTTTTGCGGCGCGAGACCATGTTGGCATCAAGCCATTTTATTATTCTTTTGAAAACGGGGTTTTTCTTTTTGGTTCGGAGATTAAGGCGATTTTAGCTCATCCTTCATTTAAGAAAGAATTAAATGAGGAGAGCGTTCCTCTTTACCTTACTTTCGGGTGCGTGCCCGCGCCCCATACGCTTTTTCGAGGAGTAAAAAAATTGCCCGCGGCGCATTACCTTACGATTGATGGGGATGGGTGGATGAACATTCAAGAATATTGGAATCCGGTACAAGTTGAAAGTTGTAAGTTGCCCCTCGGTCCTGAGCTCGGGGTCGAAGGAAAAGTTGTAAGTTTAGAAGAACAGGAAAAATACTTTGTTTCCGAGACGAGGCGGATTTTGGAGGACTCTATACGAATGCAGATGGTTTCGGACGTTCCTTTCGGATGTTTTCTTTCCGGCGGAATTGATTCTTCGACAAATGCCTCCCTTATGTCGCGGGCGCTCGGCTCGCCCGTTGAAACATTCTCCATCGGAGTAAAGGATTTTGGAGTAAAATACAACGAGTTTGAATATTCACGAAAGACAGCGGAACTTTTGGGAGCGAAGCGGCACGAGACGCTTGCTGGGCGAGAGGACTTGCTTTCATTTTTGCCGGAGTTTGCTCTGCACGCGGACGACCCGCAGGCGGATTTTATTTCATTTCTTGTATATTATCTCTCCAAACTCACGCGGGATTCTGGAGTCATCGTAGCCCAAGTCGGAGAAGGGGCGGACGAGATATTCGCCGGGTATGATCAATACCCCAAATTTCTTTCTTCATACCGCGCGTATCGTCGCTTCTCTCCTCTTTCTCGTCTTGCCACGCCCTTCTTTTCTTCCAATCCGTATGTTGAACGCCTTATGCGCGGACAGGAGCCCTACTGGGGACTTGCGGTAGCGTTTTCAAAAAACGGCGCGAGCTATGAGGTTATCAAAAATCTCTATAACGAAGTTGACCGCGCCTTGCCAGAAGCGGATATGCTTACCCGAATGACTTATATTGATTTGAAAATACGCCTCCCCGAATTCCTCCTCGCGCGCGTAGACAAGATGGCGATGGCGCACTCCATTGAGACGCGCGTGCCATTTTTGGACCATCGCCTCGTCGAGCTTGCCTTTCAGATTCCCGAAGCGTTGAAACTGAAAAATAAAACAACGAAGTACATTTTAAAACAGGCGGTGCGCGGCATTATCCCCGACGAGATTATTGACCGGAAGAAACAGGGGTTTGGCGCACCGGTCAAAGAGTGGCTTCGAGGCCCCGCGACCGCGAAAGAGTTTACGGATATTATTTTTAATTCAAAGATTCGCGAGCGCGGTTTCTTTGATTACGCTTCGGTTCAAAAACTTATTTCCGAGCACCAGGCGGGCAAGGCAGACCACACCTTCCGCATCTGGACGCTTGTTACTCTTTCTTTGTGGTACGACAGGTGGATTGGGTAGACCAATCCGCCCTTCGACAAGCTCAGGGTAAAAATATCCAAATGTCCCAAATCTACGAATTACGAAAAGGTTTGCGTTTTTGTTTCTTTATCGAAGTGCTTTTTTACTCTTGTGGAATCGAAACGAGATGGCGGTTGTGTTCACGATCACGCCATCAAAGTCGAATATGACGAGTTTCTTCATGTTTGTTAATCTTCTACTTCTTATTCTTATATCCCTTATTCGCGCGAATTAGAGATATGTTTTTCGATTGAGCGGGACCATGAAGTAGTGCTACGTCTCCATCTCCGGGTTATTTTTTCCGATAAGGCGTGTTTCGGTTTTTGCTCCGCAGTGCGCGGATACGAGATCCGCGAGTTCATCTATCGCTTTTTGAAGTTCCACCTCGCTTGTCGGCGGAAGCGTGTCTATCACGATAATCGCGTTCTCGGTGTCTTTCGTAATTTTCGTCCGCTCCCCCTCTCTCCAGTTCCAACGTCTGCATACCACGCCCCTGTCGTCTTTGTATATCACCTCACCTGACTCCGGTGGGTCGTTTTCTTCTCCGCCAAGTTTTATAAACTCCTCTTCGCCTTCGGCAAAATCCAGCGTGAGTCCGCCTTCCAAGGTATCCAAATCCTCTCCACCAACGGGAAGCACGTATTTTATTGAGATGTAATTATACAAATCCACGATGGGGTGAATGCCCCAGAGGTCCCTTCCTTTCAGAACCTGCCGCACCAGCGCTTCGTTTGAAGGATTGTACCGGCCCGGGTCCGCGCCGAATGCCCTGTACGCCTCCCGCCACGCGCGGATATTCGGATGCTGTGATGGCGCCTCCAGTTCTTCAAATTTTCGTTTTAACTCTTCCTCGGCTTCGCGAAACTTCTTTTTTATCTCTTCTGGCAAACCGATATGTTTGATGCCCTTCGCGATAACAACTCCGGCCTTGAATTCTGGGAACCGTTCGAATATTTCCCTCGTTACGATGAATTTCATGAAACGTATTCTTACATCCCTTATTCGAGCGAATTAGAGATGTATTTTGCGATGGGGTGAAGCGCGGAAGAAATTTTATACCACATCTCCAAACTTCTCTGCTCTTTTTCCAGAATGTCCGCGTTGCGCAATATCCCTAAGTGTTTTGATGTCGCCTTAAACGACAACTTCAGCTCTTTCGCGATATCTCCTACTCTCGCTTCTCCGCGTTTCTTTAGATATTTCACAATCGCAAGCCGCCGTTTGTTCGCAAGCGCTTTTAGCAATTTTTCGATTTCTTTGATTTCCGCCATGTATTTATTTTATCACATCTTCCATTCTTCTTCCCCTATCTCCTTTTGCCTCACCCCCTTACATCCCTTATTCCCTCCGTCGCTAAAGCTTTGGCGGGCAGGCGCGCGAATAAGGGATGTAAGGAAAATGGTTTTTGAGGGCGGAGGTGATGCGGACGGGGCCATGATTATTGATTCTCATACCAAATCGCTTGTGCTTATCAGTTAAATACGGGTATAATTTTTGTGTTTCCGTGATACTAATATGAGAATACTTACGGGTAAAAAATGGAGGGAGGGGTTTTTGGACTATCATAAAACTAAACTTGAGTACCGGATTCAGGTGCTTGCTTGGAAAAACCTTGAGAAGCTCGAAGGGGTGTACCACACGCGGCCGAAGAGCTTGCGGCTTCTTATAAACTACTTCCCTGTTGTGGGGCTTGAGGGGCTTATCACAAAAACCTGGTCCCGACTCCGAGAGGATAGGCGGAATGAAAAGTATGTTTCCTGCGGCGTGGGAAAAATTATTGAGAGCGCGGATGACCAAACATTTTCTGTTGGGGAGATTGTTTCTTTTGTTGCCCCCTGGCACCCGGCTCTCGCGGAGCGGGTTGTTTTGCCCGAGGAGCTTATTTTCAAAATTGATACGATGCCGGAATTGCCAGAAGACGCGATTTCTTATGTCCCGTTATTCCCTTCGACAAGTCATTCGACCCTGAGGGTCTCAAGCCCGATGGGCTCAGGGAATAACGTGGCGCAACAAACTCATGGTAGATGGTGGAGGGGCGTGAGGGCATGGAGCGTCTATTCGGGCATAAAAATTTCTGAAGAAACGCGGAATGAGCTCGCGAACGGACTGAAAAAAGAACTTCAAGCTACGGAATGGACAAAAGCAGAAAAAATTGAGGCGCCCCGGTCAAGCCCTATTGCGGAAACTAGAGGTGAGGTGAACTCTACGAGCCCAAAGAAAAGCGCTGTTTTGTTCGGCTACGGCAATTACGCGAAAATTAATATCATCCCCTACTCCAGGCCGTTCGTGAATATACAAGCGGTTCATGAAATTGACCCAACGCAGATATTTTTAGAACGAGGAGTCCAGAAATGGGATTCGGCGCCTTTCCCGAAGAACAATGAGACACATGATGTTTATTTTGTGGCGAGCTACAACCACACACATGTTCCCATCACCTTGCACGCCTTGAAGCAGGGCGCGTATGTTGTGGTGGAAAAGCCGGTCGCGATGGATTATACGGAACTTGACGCGCTTGAAAAAACTTTGCGAATCGTTGGCAGAAAATTATTTATCGGATTTCACAAGCGCTACGGGCTCTTCAACAAGCTCGCGCTTCAGGATTTGGGCGTTTCGCATGGTGAGCCGATTTCGTATCACTCAATTGTGTACGAGCTTATCCAGCCCGAACTTTTCTGGTACAACTGGCCGATTTCAAGAAGCACGTTTTTCGCGAACGGATGCCATCAGATTGATCACTTCCTTCATTTGAACAATTTTTCAAAGCCGAAAAATTTTGATATAAAACTTTTGCGAGACGATTCGGTGGAGGTTTGGATAGAACTTGAAAACGGAGCGTGCTTTACCACCACCTTCAGCGAAAAAGGCGTCTCGCGCGTGGGGCCGAGAGACCATGTGGAGTTAAAAGTTCATAACAGAAACGTCCGCATCACGGACGCCATCACATATCAGTCCGAAGACAATTCCAGAATTATCAGAAAAAAGAGAATTTTTAAGACGAACAGCTACAAAGATATGTATCAGACGATTTGTCGGAAGATCGCGGAGAATAAGGAGGGCGATACGATTGAGTCCGTCATTATTTCAACAAAGATTATGCTTGACTTAGAGGAGAAGCTTCAGGCCCAGAAAGGGTGGGGAGACAAATACAAACGCGCGAAGGAAGAATTCATGACAAAATTTCTAATTACTAATTTCTAATTTCTAAATTGTACGTTTTAAGACCTCTACGATGCGTTCCGATGCTTTTCCGTCGCCGTAGGGATTTTGGGCACGGGACATTCGTTCGTATAACTCCTTATTTTCCAGAAGTTCAAAGACGCCCGCAATGATTGCTTCTTTTTTCACGCCTACGAGTTTGCTTACTCCCGCATCCACACCCTCTTGCCGTTCGGTTTTTTCACGCATCACGAGAACCGGCTTTCCGAGCGAGGGAGCTTCCTCCTGAATGCCGCCGGAGTCGGTGAGGATGAGATACGACGCTTTCATTACCTCTACCATTTTCGTGTACGGAAGCGGAGCGCAAAGCTCGATATTTGAAATTCCCTTTAGCGCCTCTCTTACTATTTTTTCCACATTGGGATTGGGGTGTACCGGAAAGATAATTTTTATGTCCAAGCGCTTCTCCGCGATTTCTTTTAACGCGGAGCAGATTTCTTTTAGCCCCTCGCCGAAGCTTTCTCTGCGGTGGGCGGTTACGAGGATTACTTTCTTACGAGGTTCAACCTCCCTGTTTAGAGGTTGAACCT
>JAUYPG010000057.1 GCA_030695805.1 Nanobdellota archaeon | reverse complement strand
CCACCGAGTCGCCGGTGATAACCAAATATTCAACATTATACTTATTCGCCTTATCTACAAAATACATTGCGTATTTTTCATACTCGCTGAACCAAACATCCCACCATTCTTTGGAAAAACTTGCTTTGCTGGTATCGGCGCAGCAGATCTGGGGCATCATATAAACCTTAAAACCGTCTGCTTTCATCTTGTTTAAATGAAAATCCAAGGCATCATTAGGATAGGTGTGACCGAAGCCTTCAGAAGTAATTATTGGGACAGGGTTTATCTGTTTGTAATCCCACGGAGGAGCTATTTCAATCCATTGGAATCCTTTTTCCTTTAAACGCGCGTGAGTGCTGTTTAGCAAGTCAAAAAAGTTGCCCCACCAAAAGTCAACAAACAGCGCCCCCTTCTGATATTTTTCATTGTTAACCCTTGAAACAAACGCAATCTTTCCTGCGTCTGTGGGTATTATCGGCATTACAAATTCTCCTTTTGGCAGCCATCTCCATTTTTCAACAGTATCATTTATTTGCTTTGGTTCGTTTTCAACTAAAACCTTGCGAGAAGCCGTTTTTGAGTCAGGGGAAAATTCCTCTGCCCCGACAAAACCCCAATTATTGCGCAAATATCTGTAACCGATTTCTTTGTCTTTAAAATCTCTCAAGTCAGCTTTTAAATACCAGATATTTCCGGCTTTTTTCTCCATTTTTAAATTTCTTCCCC
The DNA here is from genome assembly GCA_030695805.1 of Nanobdellota archaeon. Classification (GTDB taxonomy): domain Bacteria; phylum Patescibacteriota; class Minisyncoccia; order UBA6257; family GWB1-50-10; genus JAUYPG01. Next base: position 18,657 of record JAUYPG010000057.1, on the reverse strand, counting down.
ACTCGTTTAATCTTTCACTGATTTGAAGATAAATTATTGTATGGCTTGGTGTATTTTCGGGAACCAGGACAGTAAAAGCAATGGTGTAAGGAGCTATTGCCGGTTGTAATTGTTTGGACTTTGGTTTTTCGCTTGTTTGCGATGGCGCGGATGGAATATTAACAGATTCTTTGTTTGGAGTTGTTGCCGATGGCAACTCCGGTAACTCAATTTTCGGCATTTGTACTCCGCCCTCGCACCACGGCGGCGTCGGCCACGGACCTTGAGGAGGACACCATTGGAATACAAACATCACGGCAGTCGCGGTAATAAATAATCCAATAACGCTGGCAATTGAGATTAAAAATGTTTTCATAATATTATTTTCTTTCAGGGAAACACTTCAAAAATTTATCCCGAATGTCGGGCGGGGCGTACTGCGCCGAAGGAATGGCTTTTAATTGTTCGCATGTCGGCCCTTGTTCGGTTGGAATTTCACTACTCGTCCCGCCAAGGCGGGACTGCGTTCTAAAACCCCTCGGTTTTAGTATTTCCGCCACGGGAAAACAAGTGTTTTCCCGACCCCTTTCCTGTTCAAATCCTCTCCTGCATATAAAAATATCTTGATACCAAATATGGCATCGGCATCCAGATATTTTATTTATTGTGCGCGGGAGAGGACTTGAACCTCCACGTCCCGAAGGACACAAGGCCCTCAACCTTGCCTGTCTACCAGTTTCAGCACCCGCGCATTATTAACAAGAATCTAGAAGTTAGAAAATAGAATCTAGAATCAGCGTATGTATTATGGAAAACTTTGCCCCTTTGGGCAAGGGGCATTGTTTTTATAAGCTCACGCCAAGTTTTTCGCGGATGCGTTTTCCCGAGATATTTCTTATGTAGTAAAGTTTGGAGCGGCGGACGCGCTTCGGCTTCGCGAGAATTTCTATCTTTTCGATAAGCGGGGTTTTTAGAGGGTACACTTTTTCCACTCCGACTTCCTGGATAATTCCACGGACCGTAAAGGTGGCTCCAGCTTCCCTGCCGTGCTTCCGCGCGATGATGATGCCCTCAAACGGCGTCCGGCGGGTTTTCTCGCCTTCCTTTATAAGCTCCCAGACCTTGATCTTTGTGCCCGGGGTGAGTTGTTTTATAGTTTCTTCGTTTAACATAATGATGATAGTATCTTTTTTCGTGTTTATAGTCAATCAACAAAAAGATTCAGAATTTTTTGAAGTTCTTCGGGAAGATCGGATTCAACTTTAATGCGGCGGCCACGAGAAGTGGAAAATTCTAAAGAGGAAGCATGCAGGAAGTGCCGATTCAAACCAAAGGACTCGAGTTTCTTTCCGCAGTAAAGTTTGTCGCCTACCACGGGATGGCCAATAGAGGCGAGGTGGACCCGGATTTGATGGGTTCGTCCGGTTTTTGGATATACGCGAAGCAGAGAGTATGTTTCATTGTTATGATGAAATGTTTCCGCTGGCTCTATTTCGGTTAGAGCTTCCTTTATCATCTTCATCTTTTTTGCCCGGGTACTGCGCTTTGTCTTGCCGGAGATAAGGCCGATGGGGACATTTATGGTCCGAGATTCTTTTATTTCGCCATGAACCAGGGCCAGATACATTTTTTGGACTTTTTTTGCCTGGAGCAATTTTTTGAAGTATTCAAAGAAGGCCTGTGTTCGGGCTATAAGAAGAACGCCCGAGGTTTCTTTGTCCAGCCGATGCACGATACCGGGACGCGCTCGAGGGTCGTCGCCGACGGATCCTGTCTCGGGATAGGTCTTTATGACCCAATCCGCTAAGGTTTGCTCCTCTTTGTTTTTAGAGGTCGTTTTGTGGACTAATAAACCGGCTGGCTTCTCAATCATTGCAAAATCAGGGTCTTCGAGTAGTATGTGGATGTCGGAAGAAACTATTGACATATTAGTTATTTTATGATAAAGTATAAACTTATGATATGCTATAATTATAGCATGAGAAGAAAAGCACATCTTTCCGCTATCTTTCTTGTGAGTGCCCTCTTTATTCTTCCCCTCTTCGCCACCTACGCCCCCTCCTACGGGGCTGAAGTTGTGCCGGAGGAAAAGCCAACTCTGATTGACATGTGGATAACTGCCTACTCAAGTTCTGAGGATGAGACGGACAGCACTCCGAACATTACGGCAATCGGCACCCTTACCCGAGACGGAATAGTGGCCACCAATATGCTTCCTATAGGTACGCTTGTGCGGATACCGCAATACTTCGGGAAAAAGGTCTTTGTCGTGGAAGACAGAATGCACCCCCGGAAGCGGTGGGTGCTTGACGTCTGGATGCCTTCCAAGGCCGAGGCAATGGAGTTCGGATCATATCTTACGAAGGTGGAGGTGATCAAGCGAGGATAGAGAATTAAAGATTAAGGATTAAGAGAACCAAAACGCCGCAAGTTGCGGCGTTTTGAGTTGGTGGACCCGACCGGATTCGAACCGGTGACCTCCACATTGTCCCGAAATTGTCTGCGATCCGCCAGCTGGCGGAAGCGGAGAGTAGGTACAATTTCGCGATCCCGTTATCTTCGCCTTTGTTTGTGGAGATGGCGGGATTCGAACCCGCGACCCCTACATTGCAAATGTAGTGCTCTAGCCAACTGAGCTACATCCCCTCATATAACTATTATCGCAGACAAAACGGGATCTTGAAAATCTAGTCGCTCGGATTCTCCTCGCGAAGATTTTCGGGACAAACGAGGCGCTCTACCAACTAAGCTACGGGCCCGCGAAAATTGTCCGAACAAAGTGAGGATACAATTTTCAGCGTCCTGAGGAGCGAAGCGACGAAGGGCCCTTCACTTTGTTCAGGACACTGAATTTTGCAACCACTCGTTTTACTTGTGGACAAAATTCGTGTGGGCGCGGAAGGAATCGGACCTTCGGCCTCTGTCTTACCCGCCTGCCAAAGCCGATCCGAAATTTTGGTGGGTGTGGGAGGAATCGGACCTTCGGCCTCTGTCTTATCAGGACAGCGTTCTTCCGGGGCAAGCTTTCCTTTTTTCACTTCTCTTGTGGGCGCGGAAGGAATCGGACCTTCGGCCTCTGTCTTATCAGGACAGCGTTCTACCACTGAACTACGCGCCCACAAGAGAAGTGGAATGATAATTGTTGCTTGCCCGCTCAAAGCAAAATTGTTTGCTTTGAGCCCACTGAACTACGCGCCCTCCCACACGCCCTTATTGTTGGCGTATCAAGTTTAATTTTCTGAAGCCCTCAATGTCAAATCGCGGTATTTCTTCCGTTCCGTCTCCCCTACTGAAGCCCTTGCCGAGCTCCCGGAATATAAACCTCGCGTGCTGAATCACAAATACGATTGTAAGAGTGAGGAAGAGGATCGCGAGCATGAAGAAGAAGCTCCTTCCCATAAAGAGACGCTTCCAATGCGGCATACGAATGTGAAACTTTTTTTTCATCTATTTATGGTAATCCTTCGACAAGCTCAGGATAGATCTTGAGCTTCGCTCAAGATCTAAAGAATACCTGCCCGCGGATTGTTCCTTTCGCGCCCTCTTCCGCGTTTGAAATCGAAAAGTCCTCAATCTTTACGAAAAAGCGGAATTCCTGAAGCTTCTTTAACATATTTCTGATATTCGCTTCTGACTTGCCCGAAACATTCACTGCGAAACGAACTGAACCGAGAGCATCATTCGAGGCCGGATTTTCCCCCAAAAAAGAGAAGCCGAACTCGAGACCCTCGGAGCTCGCGAGCGCCTGCGCTTCGCGCGAAAAGTTTATGAGCTCGTCTTTTTTCGGAACGAAGTTGTATAATACGTTTAGATACGGTCCGCCGAACTGCTTTTCGATCCGTTGAAGTTCCGTAACCCTGCTTATCGAACTGGAACGCAATTTTAATTCTCTCTTTGTTTCATGGAGACGCGCGGCGAATGTTTTCATATTCGACGAAAAAAACATGATGCCGCCGCCGAGCACCGCCAAAATTCCAATCGCGATTCCCAGTTCGGTGAAAATTTTTTTTTGAAATCGGGACATGCTACGATAATTTCTAATTACTAATTTCTAATTTCTAATTACGAATACTTTTGTTATTAAGTATAGCAGAAATGGAGTTTCCTATTCATACGATTCCGTTTTCCGACGCGAACTATCCCCTGCTTTTGAAAGAAATTTCAGATCCGCCGAATTCGTTATATTATCGTGGCGCCCTGCCCGGCGTATTTCCCATAGTCGGGATTGTGGGAACGCGGAAGGCAAGCCCGGAGGCGCGTTCGCTCGCGCGGGAGACCGCGGAAATTTTATCCCGGAACGGGTTTGGGGTCGCAAGCGGACTCGCCTTCGGAGTGGACGCGGCGGCGCATGAGGGGGCGATCCTTGGAGGCACTCCCACTTTCGCGGTTTTGGGCAACGGACTCTCGGGTATTTATCCGCGCGAGCACGAGAATCTCGCCCGCGAGATACTGGAAACCGGCGGTGGAATTTTTTCGGAGTACGAACCCGACGTGCCTGCCCTGCCACATCGTTTTCTTGAACGAAACAGAATTATAAGCGGTCTTTCCATCGCGGTTGTGCTTATCGAAGTTCCTCTCCGCTCGGGCGCCCTCTCCACGGCCCGCCATGCTACGATCCAAGGCAGAGACGTTCTTGTGTTCGCGAACCGTCCCTCGAATCATCAGTACGAAGGATCACACATGCTTTTACGGGAAGGAGCGCGATTTGTCGCTTCTCCCGAAGAAGTTCTTGAAGACATTGTGGCGACCCTTTTCCGCTATCCAGGACTTGAGCTTCGAGAACGCCTGCCCAAGAATTCCCCTTCCCGCCGCCCCCTCGAAAATGAGACGGAACGGCAAGTGTATGAAAAACTTTTTCAAGCGAGCGCTCCTCTTACGGTTGACAATCTCGCGGAAATTACTACACTCGAGATTCAGGCGCTCAATCGGATTTTGACCGGCCTTCTTCTTTCGGGAATTGTGATGGAAGAGGGAGGGAGATTCTATATAAAATAAAGACCAACACGAATAACACGAATGACTCACGAACAACACGAACACTTCGCGTTGTTCGTATGAAGTTCGTATCGTTCGCATTGGACGCGAAGACGTGGCAAAAAAATTACCTCAAACGCTTGTTATCGTCGAGTCCCCGACCAAGGCAAACACCATCGGGAAATTTTTAGGTTCGGGATACAAGGTGGAGTCCTCCTTCGGGCATGTGCGCGATCTTCCCAAATCAAAAATTGGAATTGATATTGAGGGCGGAACGTACGAGCCGCAGTACGTTATTCCCACAAAAGTACGGAAGCGAGTTACCGCGCTTAAAAAAGAAGCCGCTTCCGCGGGAGCGGTTATTCTCGCGACCGACGAAGACCGCGAGGGAGAAGCGATTGCTTGGCATTTAGTCCAAGCGCTTGGCTTGAATAAGGAAGACCCTTCGACAGGCTCAGGGCATAGCATACAAAGGATTGTGTTTCACGAGATTACGAAGAGCGCGATTCTGGAGGCGCTCGAGCATCCGCGCGATATTGACATTCACCTTGTGGACGCCCAGCAGGCACGGCGCATTTTGGATCGCCTTGTGGGGTACCAACTATCCCCTTTTCTTTGGAAAAAGGTTTTTCGGGGGCTTTCCGCCGGGCGCGTGCAGTCCGTTGCTCTTCGCCTTATCGCGGACCGCGAGGAGGAGCGGAAGGCCTTTAAGGCGGAGGAGTACTGGTCGCTCGGAGCTCTGCTCCAAGCGCGCGGACAGACGCGGAATCCGCCAGCTGGCGGAACGCGGACAGACGCGGAAACTTTTTTCGCGGGGCTTTACGCCATAGAAGACGCACAAGTCGGGAAGATGAGTATAAAAACAAAGGAAGAGGCGGAGAAGATTAAGAAGGATTTGGAGGCCTCCGCGTATTCCGTTTTTTCGGTTGATAAAAAAGAGCGGAAGAGGAATCCGTTTCCTCCCTTTACCACGAGCACGCTTCAGCAGGAGGCCTCGCGCAAATTTCGCATGAGCGCGAAGCAGACCATGCGCCTCGCGCAAGGCCTGTACGAAAACGGCCACATCACTTATATGCGCACCGACTCGGTAAATCTTTCCAAAGAGTCATTGCAGGCGGCCAAGGAATGGATCCATGGGTCGTTCGGCGAACGATATGCTTTGTGTGCTCCGCGCGCGTACACGGGCAAATCACGGCTCGCGCAAGAGGCGCACGAGGCGATCCGTCCGACACGTCCGGATTTTTCTCCGCAGGATTTCGGAGGACAGGCGTCCGGACTTGAACAAAAGGAAGCAAAACTTTATGAACTTATCTGGCGGCGGTTTATCGCGAGCCAGCTCCCGCCCGCGGAGTTTGATGCTACTACAATTGACGTTTTAGGCAGCCCTTCTGCGCCAGAGGCGCATCCGCCTTCGGCGGAGACAGGATCAGGGAATAACGGGCAAAAATACACCCTGCGGGCCACGGGAAGTATTTTGAAATTCGACGGATTTTTGAAGGTCTGGAAGTCGAAAATTTCTGAAAATGAATTGCCTGAAGTCGCTAAAGATGATGATCTTGATCTTTCCGAGGTACAAACAGAACAGCATTTTACCGAGCCGCCTCCGCGATATACCGAGGCAAGTTTGATAAAAACACTTGAGGAAAACGGGATCGGGCGGCCCTCCACATACGCTCCTACTATCTCTGTTATTCAAACCCGTAACTATGTCGAGAAAGACGAGGCCCGGAGGTTTATGCCCACCGAGACCGGAACGCTCGTGAACAATCTTTTGAAAGAGCACTTTCCGCAGATCGTGGATATCGGATTTACCGCGAAGCTCGAGGGGGACCTCGACGAGGTTGCCGAGGGCCGCGAGGATTGGCGCGAGCTTATCCGCAATTTCCACAAGCCCTTTGCCGAACTTTTGGAAAAGAAGTACGAAGAGGTGAAAAAGCAGGAGGCGCCCGTTGAAACAACGGACGAGATTTGCGTGAAGTGCGGGAAGCCCATGGCGGTGAAGATGGGGCGTTTCGGAAAGTTTCTCGCGTGCACAGGATTTCCGGAGTGTAAGAGCACGAAAAAGCTCATCACCGCGAAAGAATCCCTGGGGCCATGTTCCGAATGCAAGGAGGGGGTGATTGTTATGAAGCGGACAAAGACGCGAAGATTTTTTTACGGATGCTCAAAGTATCCGGACTGCACATACGCGAGCTGGAAAAAACCGGACGAAGTCAAAGCAAAGGAAGATGCCCTGACGGAATAGGGCAATATTTCTTTCTGTCATTCTGAGTCCCGCTGAGGCGGGACGAAGAATCTCTCCCCCACGAGGGGACGGGTGTGAAATTTTCCTTGCTTATCCCTTAATGCCATACTATGTACAGTTATAATGCGATCTCATTATAACTGTACATATTGTAATACTAACACCACAACACTGCGGGTGAGGATTTTGAGTTCTCCACAGGGGGCTTTACATTTTTTTTGGTTTTGGTATATTTGTATCAGCATCTAATGTGAAATGGAATGAAACAACGTGACTGCTAGGTTGGCAACCTGGCATGTCGGATGATATCGTCCCCTACTCTAGGCCTCTTGCTCTCTTGCGAGCGAGGCAAACTCCTTGGAAACGAGGGGAGATATTGCATCGTGTTTCGTTGTGTCGTTATCGTTTCGATTCGGTCGGTCTCCAGAAAGGGACCAAGCTATGCGCGTGGGCACCAGCAACCTCGTTTACTCGGCTTTGGCCATCATGAACGTCGCCACGGTCGCGACGAAGGCGGTCTCCATCGAAGATCCGGAGAACGTCGTCGCAGACACTCGCTGAGGACCCTCGGGTCCTGTCAGCCTCTTCGGAGGCAAGAGCGGTAGGTACCCCCTGCCGCTTTTTCACATTTTTAACAACTCAATATTTGGGATACAAAAAGAGATCCTTCATCCCGCTTCGGCGGGATTCAGGATGACAAATAGACGATTTAATGTTTTGGAAGTCGGATGTCCTATGACCCTTTGGGTCATTTTTACATTTTTAATACTTCGGCAAGCTCAGTACGGGCATTGGGGACATCCGACTTCGCGACTAACTAAGAGAGATTCTTCATCCCGCTGAGGCGGGATTCAGGATGACTCGGCGCGCGCGCCGAGTCACCAAGGAGTGAGGTCTATGTAGCCGCGATCGGTAATCGCGATTGTTTTTTCAAAATGGGCGGCAAGAGAGCCGTCTTTTGTTTCAAAACTTCCGTCATCGCATTCCTTTACCTCTGAAGTTCCTATGGCGAGCATTGGCTCGATCGCAAGCACCATGCCTGGCTCAAGTTCTACTCCACTTCCCTTTTCGCCGAAGTTATAAACCGTTGGCTCCTCGTGAAGCCCGAATCCTACGCCGTGGCCAGTCAATTTTTCCACGACAAAGCACCCTCCCCTTTTTGCCTCTTCTTCAATGGCCCAGCCGATGTCTCCGAGCTTATTGCCTGGTTTGCACATCTTCATACCCTCTTTTAGAGCGTTTTTTGCTGTTTTCAGGAGGTTTTTAGCCGATTCAGGTATCTTCCCTATCCCCAGGGTTATGGCCCCATCCGTGACCATTTGTTTATATATTATGCCGGTATCCAGAGAAAGCAGATCTCCTTCCTTGATCTCTGTGTCATACGGGATGCCGTGAACAATGGTCTCATTTCTCGAGACGCAGATAACTGCCGGGTACGGGGCGGAACGGGAAGTCGCCTTGTATCCCAAAAACGCGGGCTCGCCTCCCGCGTTTTTTATAATCTCTGCCGCGTACTTATCAAGATCAAGGAGCGAGACGCCGGGACGCGCTTTTTTTTCAAGTTCTTGGAGCACGCGCGTGAGAATACTTCCGGAAATTTTCAGGAGACCGATATCTTCTTTGGATTTTAAGCGAAGCATTATGAAAAATTCCAAGCACCAAATCCCAAATTACAAACAATGTCAAAATTCAAATGACCGAAATTCTCCGCCAAAGGCGGATGCGCCTCGGGCGCAAAAACCCGTTTGGAATTTTTATTATTTGTGATTTATTTGTGATTTGGGATTTGTGATTTGTTGCTTCTCTATTTTGAGTTCTCTCAAAATAGAGTCAAATACTTCATCCGGAAAAGGGCGGCCGTCAATTTCAATTACATTATACCCCTCCTCCTTCAGCCGCCGAATTATGGGGAAGGTTCGCTCGCGATACTCCTTCAGGCGTTCGCGTATAATTTCGGGATCATCCAACGCTTTTCTTTTTTCAGGGAGTCCTCCCAAGGCCCGGCACCGCTCCTCGTCTTCTTCTGTCAAAATCGAAAACCTTTCTACGGAGCAGACCATCCGTTTGGAGTTTCTTTCAATGGTCGTCTCCTCGTCAATGTCCAGTTTTATGAAATAGACATTTTCTTTTCCGTACAGGCGCACGAGAATGTTGGCGAGCCCCTCTTCTTTTTCGTCTCCGAAGGTTTCGTAGAGCGTTCTCGGTGAACCGCTAAAGATAAGGCCCTGGCCGGAGGTCGCGATCTTCTCCGCCTCTTTTTTTGCCTGCCCCAAAATCCACTCGGGGGTGGTGAGTTTTCCGGTATCAAAATTAATCTGCTCGCGCTTTAAGATTGGGTCCTTCTCGGCTTCCGGCGAATGAAGGAGGCGCTCAAGATATTTTCCCGTGTCAAAGTGAATAAGACCGAGTTCATTCGCGAGAAGCTCCGCCTGGGTGCCTTTTCCGGCTCCAGGGGCCGAGATAGTAAGAGAGATGGCAATCTTCATAAAAATTACAAATCACAAGCACCAAATTACAAACAAATGAATTTTTATGTTGTTTGTGATTTGGGATTTGTAATTTGGAATTTCATTTATACATTCTCATACTCCCGCATATCGAGCTGGGATTCGATCTGTTTCATAATCTCGATCCCGACGGCTACCACAATGAGAATCGCGGTGCCTCCCAGAGTGAGCGTCTGAATTCCGGTTATGGCCTGGGTTACATTCGGAAGAATCGCGATGAGCCCCAGAAAGAAGGCGCCGAAAAGGGTGATGCGATATACGATCTTTGATATGAAAAGGCGCGTGTGTTCTCCGGGCCGGATTCCCGGGACGAAGCCGCCGTGCTTCTGGAGGTTTTTTGATATCTCTCCCGGATCAAAAGTGATCGCGGTGTAGAAGAATGTGAAGAGGACGACAAGGATGAAGTAGGCAATGCTGAAAAGAAGGAGGTTTCCCGCGAACTTATTCACCGCGGAGGTCATCTGGATGGCGAGGTCGGGAGAGACAACGGCAAGCGTCTGCGCGAGGAATTGCGGAAAGAGAATAACGGAGAGAGCGAATATAATCGGAATCACGCCCGCCTGATTTACCCGGAGCGGAAGGTAGGAGGCGGCTCCGCCATACATCTTGTTTCCCCGCACCTGCTTCGCGTAGGAGACCGGAATCTTTCTTTCCCCTTCGCTTATGAATACGATCCCGGCGACGACGACGACCGCGAGGATCATAAAGGCGATATAGGTAGGAAGGACGCTCGGGGTATAATTTAACATGCTCGCGTAGATGGTCTGGGGCACCGCGCTTACAATGCCCGCGAAGATAATGAGGGAGATGCCGTTTCCCATCTTGTACTCGGACATGAGCTCTCCAAGCCACATCACAAGTACGCTCCCTGCGGTTATCACAATCACGTTCGCGAAAAGCGTCGGGAAGGCCATAGGAAGAATGACCCCTTGCGAGAGAAGGAGGTTTAAGAACCCGTATCCCTGAAGGATGGCGAGCGGGACCGTAAGATATCTTGAATACCTGTTGAACTTCGCCCTGCCTTCGGCGCCCTCCTCGTTATATATTTTTTTTAGATTAGGAAAGATGATCGTGAGGAGCTGCATAATGATGCTCCCGGTAATATAGGGTCCCACCCCGAGCATTACTACGGAAAGGCCGGAGAGGCCTCCGCCGGAAAAAACGTTTAAGAAGCCCAAAAGTTCATTCGAGCCGAAAAATTCTTTAAGGCGCGCGGTGTCTATATCCGGAATCGGAATCGCGGCAAAAATCCGGAAGACAACAAGAAGCAGGGCGAGGGCGATAACCTTTTTTCGGAGATCCGGTACTTTGAAGATTTGGAGGAATCTGCGCATAGGACTTATGGGACTTATAGGACTAATAGGACTTATGGGTCCTATACGATTTTGCCGCCGGCTTTCTTGATCTTTTCTTCCGCAGATTTTGAAACCTTAATTCCCACGATGGCAAGAGGAATTTTTACTTCCCCGTTCGCGAGAATTTTCACCTCTTTTTTTTTGTCTTTCGCCCGGGTTATAATCGAGTCCCTTGTTACGACGCCTTCTTTCGCGTATTTCACGAGATCCGAAAGAGAAATGCGAACCACTTCTTTCGCGGGCCTGTTTTTGGAACCGCGGAGCTTCGGAAGGCGGGAGATGATCTGTGCGACGGCTTTTGGAATTTTTCTTCCGCCGTGCGCCTTCTGTCCTTTTTGCCCTCTTCCCGAATAGGTGCCGCGCTTGCCGCCGCGGCCCACGCGCTTTTTACCGGGCTTTTTCACGCTGGGTTGTAGATTATGGAATTGCATATAAAGTTGAAAGTTTTAATAGGACTCGATGTCGTCCTCTTTTTCTTCCGTGCTCTCTCCCGACTCAATGGATTCTTCAGCGTGCTTCGCAAATTTCTCCCTCGCACCGAACTTCTTCAGCGCCACCACGGTCGCCATCGCGTTTGTGAGTTTATTTGTCGTCTTTCCCAAAATTTTCGCGGAGATATCTTTTACGCCCGCCAAATCAAGCACGATCCTCATGGGACCTCCCGCGATAAGGCCGTGTCCGGCACGCACCGGTTTTAAGAGCACCCTCGATGCCCTGTATTTCGCCTCCACGTCATAGGGAATCGTTCTCTTGTCTTTCAGGGGGACGAAAAATACCTCCTTCTCGGCCTGCCGTTTTGCTTTTTCGATGGCAGAGGGCACATCAAGCCCTTTGGCGATGCCCACCCCTACTTTTCCCCTTTTGTTTCCGACTATGACCGTCGCGCGAAAACTAAAGCGTTTTCCGCCCTTCACAACCCGGTTTACCCTCCGGATTTCCAAGGTCTTTTCCTCGTACTCGCTCTGCCGCTTGGGCGGTCTTCTGTCGTTTTTGTGCATTGGTTTCTTCATCATAATGATGGTGTTTTAAAAATTCAGCCCTGCTTCCCGAGCGCCTTCGGCAAGGGATTTTACTCTTCCGTGATACGCGTATTTTCCCCGATCAAACATGACATCTTGAATATTTTCTTTCTTTGCTTTTTCCGCGATCATCTTTCCCACTTTGTTCGCAAGATTGGTCTTTGTCCCCTTTTCTTTCAATTCTCTTGAGGACGCGAAGCAAAGCGTTTTCTTCTTTTCATCATCAATAAGCTGTACGGATATGTACTTGTTCGTACGATACACGGAGAGTCGGGGACGCGAACTCGCGAGGCGCGTTTTTTTATGCACTTTCGCGCTCCGCAGATTCCGTATGATGTTTTTTTTTCTTGCGCTCCTCATATATGTGGTATTATTTTGACGTTTTTGCCGCTTTTTTACCAGCCTTTCTCCTTACAACTTCCCCCTCGTAGCGCAACCCCTTTCCTTTATATGGCTCTGGTTTTTTGAGGGCCCGAATTTCGGCGGCGACCTGGCCTACGAGCTCTTTGTCCACTCCCTTTATCCGTATCACATTTTTTTCCACCTCGAATTCGATTCCTTTTCTCGCCTCCACTTTTACGGGATGGGAAAACCCGAGCGCGAGCTCGAGGACCTCTCCGTTTTTCGCGACCCGAAAACCGACTCCCTCCAGTATCAAGGTTTTTTGAAACCCATCCGCGACTCCCCGAACGGCGTTTTGGATGAGAGAGCGCAGGGTTCCCCAGTTGCTCCGAATCTGTTTTCTCTTACCCTTCGCTTCCAGGTGGATTTCTTTATCCTCCACCCGCACCTCCACGCCCAAAAGAACGGGGATCTCTATTTCTCCCCTTTTCCCCTTCACGCGGATTTTTCCGTCTTCGATATCCACGCCTACTCCTTCCGGTATTTGAATTGATTTTTTGCCTACCTTACTCATATGCTTCGCGTCCAACGCGAACGATGCGAACTTTACGCGAACAACGCGAACTCTATATTTTTAACGTGTTCGTGTTGTTCGTGCGGCATTCGTGTCATTCGTGTTGGGTTACCATATTTTGAAAAGAAGCTCGCCTCCCACTTTTTCCTTTTTCGCTTCCCTCCCTTCCATTACTCCCTTTGGAGTTGAAACAAGAAGAATGCCATGTCCGCCTTTCACCCGATAGAGATCTCGATATCCCGTATATTCTCTTAGGGACGGCTTTGAGAGAAATTTGCATCCTTCCACCGGGCGTTTCCCCTGAAGTCCGACAAAAATAAATCTTTTTGACGGGCGTCCTTTCACTTCGACCGCCCCAACGTATCCATGCCTTGAAAGAATTTCGGCGACGGCTTTATCCTGCTTTGAAAACCTCGTCTTTAAGGATCTCTTGCCTACGCTTTGAGCGTTTTTTATTTTTGTGAGTAAATCTATGTACATATGCTTCGCGTCCAACACGAACGATGCGAACTTTACACGAACAACACGAACTTCACAACGTATTCGTGTTGTTCGTGCGTTATTCGTGTCATTCGTGTTGGATCACCATGAGGATTTTTTTATTCCCGGGATTTCGCCCTTCGATGCCAATTCCCGAAAACATATCCTGCACGCGTTGAAATCCCGCATGTACCCTCTTTTTCTGCCGCACCGGAAACACCGTCGAACTTCCCTCGATGGAAACTTCGGTGTTTTTTTCGACCGCGCTATTGTGGATGTTTTGGCCATGCTTCGCGTCCAACACGAACGATGCGAACTTCACGCGAACATCGCGAACTATTCGTGTTGTTCGTATTTTATTCGTGTCATTCGTGTTGGTTATCTTTTCAATGGTACCCCATTACTCCTATAAAAATCAATCATTTTTTTTCTGTCTTTAGTTTTCGCAACGAGGGTTATCTGCATTCCGAACTGAACCTTGGACTCGTTCTGGTCTATTTCAGGAAACACGAATTGATCCCGGAGACCGATATTAAGATTCCCCGCCTTGTCTATGTTCGTCTCTTCAAGGCCCCGGAAGTCCTTTACGCGCGGCAGTACGATGTTCGTTAATTTCTTAAAAAAATCTTCCATGCGCTTTTTTCGGAGCGTTACCTTCACTCCGACGATGTCTCCCTCCCGAATCTTAAAGCCCGCGATTGATTTCCGCGCCCCTATCGTAACAGGTCTTTGGCCGGTTACCGCCGCGATCTCTTTTACCACCTCCGGAAGGATTTTTTCCTCAAACGAGGCCTGTGAAGCGAGGCGTCCAACTCCTACGTTCATGACTATTTTTTCTATTTGTTCTTTTATCATCTGTTAGAATCTAGATTCTAGAAAATAGAAAATAGAATTTTCGCGCTTCTATTTTCTACTTACTATTTTCTGTGTTTTTCTTTCGGTTTTTTATCCTCTCCTGTTTTTTGTACGTTTGAAATATGGATGGAGCGCGCGAATTCTATGATTTCGCCCTTCTCTCCCTCCCGTTTCGGGCGCATGTGTTTCTTTGCCATATTCGCGCCCTCTACGACAACTCTCCCGTCTTTTGGAATGGCCTTTAAGACCTTCCCGGTCTTTCCCTTGTCTTTTCCTACCAGTATTTTTACTATGTCTCCTTTTTTTATATTCATCTTACGGCTAAGAAAATAGAAGTTAGAAAGTAGAGAGTAGTAGTACGACTTCTACTTTCTATTTTCTACTTACTACTTTCTGTTTCATCATACGAGGTCTTCGGCCATCGAGGCGATTTCATCATATCCCTTTTCTTTTATTTCTCTCGGCACCGGGCCAAACACTCTCGTGCCCTTTGGCTTCGCGCCGTCGAGGATAACAACCGCGTTCTCATCAAAACGAATGTAGGAGCCGTCTTTTCTCCGCGTTTCTTTTTTTGTGCGCACGATAAGGGCCCGCACTATGTCTTTTTTCTTGACCTGCTTGCGCGGCTCTGCCGTCTGGACAGAGGCGATAATAATGTCTCCCACCCGGGCGTAGTGGCGTTTCGTTCCCCCAAGCATGCGAAAACAGCGCACTTTTTTCGCGCCTGAATTGTCGGCTACTTTTAATATTGTTCGTTCTTGAATCACTTTGTTAGAATCTAGAATCTAGAGAATAGAAAATAGAATATTCGCGCTTCTATTTTCTACTTACTATTTTCTATTTTCTCAACTATTTTCCAGCGTTTTTCTTTACTCATGGGACGCGTCTCCTCGATCACGACAACGTCTCCCGTCTTGTACTCGTTTTTTTCGTCGTGCGCCTTATACCGCTTCGTCACCTTCGTATATTTTTTATACTTCGAGTGCATCTTGAGGCGTGTCGTCACGACTACCCGGGTTTTCTGCATTTTGTCGCTTATGATTGTTCCTTTTATTTTTCTCATGCTTTAGAATCTAGAATCTAGAAAATAGAAAATAGAATATCAGTACTTCTATTTTCTACTTACTATTTTCTAGTTTCTCGTTTTGTATTGTTTCCAACTGAGCGATTGATTTTTTTACAAGCCGTGCCTCTCGAATGTTCTTTACTTTTCCCACGGCCAAATCAATCCGCAAACCGACGAGCCGTTCACGCAATCCTTCCGTTTCTTTCCTTATTTCTTCCATTTTCTTTTTTCTCCATTCCTGGAGTTCTTTTATTTTCATATCTTCGATACTATTCTCGTTTTTATCGGCAGTTTATGCCCCGCTTTCCGGAATGCCTCCCGCGCGAGCTCGCTTGGCACCCCGTCAATCTCGAAAAGAATTCGTCCGGGCCGGACCGGCACCACATAATGATCCACTTCTCCCTTTCCGCCTCCCATCGTAACTTCCGGCGGAAATTTCGTAACGGGCTTATCCGGGAAAATCCGTATCCACACCTTCCCTTCTTTTTTTAACGTATGAGCGATCGTCTTCCGCACCGCCTCAATCTGACGCGCCGTGATCCAGGCGCATCCCAAGGACTGAATACCGAAGTTTCCGTAGCTTAGCACGGTTCCCCTTGTTTCTTTCATCCTCCCCAATTTCCTTCCTTTGTGGCGCTTTCTAAATTTTGTTTTTTTTGGTTGCAACATCTCTTAAAATTTCTAATTTCTAATTACTAATTACTAATAACGGACGGAAATTTTTCGTTTCATTAGGAATTAGATATTAGAAATTAGTCATTTTCAAATATCTCTCCTTTGTATATCCAGACCTTCACTCCGATCGTACCGTACGTGTTATACGACGTAGCTTCCCCATAGTCAATGTCGGCGCGAAGCGTCTGAAGCGGCATTCTGCCGAAGGCGAGCCATTCTCTTCTTGAGATTTCCGATCCGTTCAAGCGACCGCCCACTCTGATTTTTCCTCCTTCCACTCCGCGCACCTGCTTCAACGTCTCTAAATGCCGCTTTATTACCCGCCTGAACGGCAGACGCCGTTCGATATCGGAGGCGATTTGCTGCGCCACGACAGGCGCGGATATTTCGGTGCGCTTTATTTCTTCGACATTAACCATGAGTAAGAACAGCTCTTTTATATTGTTTTTCCGGCGAAGCCGCTTTATTTCCATAACCAGAGCGTTTTTCAAATCCTCGATGCCCTTTCCGCCGCGTCCGATGATAAGGCCCGGACGGGAGGCCCGGATAAACACCTTTGCTTCCTTTCCGGTCCGCTCGATCCTAATTTCCGCGATGCCCGCCTGAGAGATTTTTTCTTCGATCATTTTTCGGATGACGTAGTCCTCTTCCACAAAAAATTTCTGGGACTTCTTAAAGAACCACTTGCTTTTCCAGGGCTTTGTTATTCCGAGACGGAACAATGTTGGTTTTATTTTTTGCGCCATATTCGCTTACCTATAAGACCTATTGGACTTATAGGACTTATAGGTTAAACAGATTTGCGACGGAAGAAGGTTTTCTTTTCTCCCTTTTTATCCGATCCTTTTTTCTCTCCCGCCGCTTGCGGGATCCCGCTGTGGCGGGAAATCTTTTTTTCTCCCGCCGCTTGCGGGATCCCGCTGTGGCGGGATACCTCTTCCTTTTCGACGCGCTTCGATTTTTTCTTGCGTTCCTCCTCGTTATCTTCCCTATTTTTTTGTTTCTTTTCAATAACAAAATTTTGTTTCGGAGCGTGCTCGAGCTCCCCCAGTACGATCGTAATATGACTTGTTTTTTTCTGTATCCGTCCGGCTGTTCCTCTCGCTCTCGCCATCCAGCGTTTTAGCATGGGGCCGCCGTCCACCCGGATTTCTTTTACATAAAGCAGATCCGCCCTCTTCTTCGCCTCCTTGGCGTTCGCGATCGCGGAGCGGAGAAGTTTTATGATGTGCCCAGATGCCCGTTTCGGAGAAAGAAAAAGCTCGGCTTCTGCCTCACCAACGGGAAGACCGCGAATAAGGCCGGCCACGAGCCGTGCTTTTCTGGGAGCAACTCTCAAATATTTTATTGTCGCGCGCGTTTCCATAAGGTGGGGGGATTTATTTCTTTTGTGCTGTTCCGGATTTCTGCTCAAGTTCTTTTTGCATTTTTCCTCCGTGCCTGGTGAATTTGCGGGTTGGAGAAAATTCTCCAAGCCGATGGCCGATCATGTCTTCATGCGCCCTCACTTCGATAAAGTCCTTTCCATTATGAACCAAAAAGATGAAGCCCACCATTTCAGGCGAGATCTCCGAAGCGCGGGACCACGTCTTAATAGGGGTCTCCTTGTTTCCGGACGCGACTTTTTTCGCGAGTTTCGGGTCTATGAACGGACCTTTTTTTAAGCTTCTTGACATATACGCTTACCTATAAGTCCTATGGGACCTATTGGACTTATAAGTTTACCGTTTGGTTTTTCTTCTCTGAATAATCAATTTATTTGACCATTTTTTCTTATTGCGGGTTTTTCTCCCGCCGGTAACCTTTCCCCATTTCGTTTTCGGGCGCTTTGTTCCGCGCACGGCTTTTCCTTCGCCTCCTCCGTACGGGTGATCCACCGGATTCATGGCGGATCCGCGCACCGTGGGGCGTCTTCCCATCCATCTTGATCGCCCTGCTTTCCCGAGATTTTCGAGGTTATGTTCGGGATTTGAAACCTTTCCGATTGTCGCGTATCCCACATTCAAAATTTTTCTTATCTCTCCCGAGGGCATTTTGACATGGGCGTACTTTCCTTCATTTCCTAAAAGCTGAACCGCGGAACCGGCGGATCTCGCGATACTTCCGCCCCTTCCCGGAAAAATCTCCACGTTATGAATAGAAGCGCCTGACGGAATGTGTTTCAAAGGCGCGCGTATTCCGTCTTTTGTCTCCCCGCCCTCTCGAAGAACCTTTAGCGTGTCTCCAGCGCGCATTCCATCGGGCGCGAGGATATATGCCCTCTCTCCGTCGGAATAGAGCACTCGCGCGATATGACCGGACCGGTATGGATCATACTCGATTTCTTCCACCCGTCCCGGAATATTATATTTTTTCTGCTTAAAATCAAGCATCCTGTATCTCTTCTTGTGCCCCCCGCCCTGATGGCGCACCGTAATACGCCCCGCGCTGTTTCTTCCGGCCCTGTTTTTTTTAAACGTCAAGAGGCGCTTCAACGGCTTTTTCTTTGAAAGCACTGCCGAGGATCCGATCATGCCTCTTCTTCCGGGTGATGTGGGTTTGTATATCTTCATATCAACTCAAATTCCTAATATCTAATTTCTAATT
>JAUYPG010000056.1 GCA_030695805.1 Nanobdellota archaeon | reverse complement strand
AATTAGAAATTTTTTCATGCTACTCGTAGGCACCATATTCGGATTCGTTATCATCGCGGTCGCGGGACTCGGGGCGTTTTTGCTTACGCGCACGCGGGACAAGACAGGCCTGCTCGATCGTTTGAATCTCCAATTATATCTCATCCGCTTGCCGCGCGTTTCCAAAGAAGGAAAGGAATTACAGAAAGAGATCGGTCTTTTTGAACAGCTTTTGAATTCGCTCGCCTCGCTCGGCAAACCCGTCATCTTCGAACTGGCGGTGCCGCATGTGGGGGAGGAGATCTATTTTTACGCCGCGGCGCCATCGCGCCTTGCCGGCACGCTCGCGCGGCAGATACACGCTCTTTGGAACGGAGCGGAAGTGGAGGAGGCCGAGGACTATACCATCTTCAATCCCCACGGAGTTTTCCGGGGAGCGTATCTGCGACAGCGCGAAAAATTTATCCTTCCCTTGCGGACGTATAAGGACACAGACGGAGACCCCTTTTCTTCGATACTCGGGTCATTCACGAAGGTACGGGACATCGGCGAGGGCGCGGCTTTGCAAATCGTCTTCCTTCCAGCCCGCCGGGCGCTACGGACGAAAATCACTTCCGCCATCCGGCGCCTTCAAAAGGGCGAGCCGCTTTGGAAAATTATGCAGTCCTCGTTTTCCGTGGAAAAGGTAATCGAGGCGGTCTCTCCGTCTTCGGATAAAGAGAAAAAAGAGCGGGAGGCGATGGGGCCGAAGCAGATAGAAGAGCTCGCGGTTCAGGCCCTTCAGAAAAAGGCCTCCTCACCTCTCTTCCGCGCGAACGTGCGTCTGCTCGCCTCCGCCCAAAATGCGGAAGAGGCCGAGGCGCTCCTGGGCGGACTTCTCGCGGG
This sequence comes from Nanobdellota archaeon, assembly GCA_030695805.1. GTDB lineage: Bacteria > Patescibacteriota > Minisyncoccia > UBA6257 > GWB1-50-10 > JAUYPG01. The sequence continues at coordinate 3,483 of JAUYPG010000056.1, read as the reverse complement.
ATTTTCCCAGTTCGGGGCTCCTCATCGGAACGACTTGAAAATCATTCGTCCGGAGAAGTCGGCCTCGCTCGCGCACGCGTTTTCGTTCCGCGAGTTTGATCCGCGGCAGGAAATGCTTTTGAACTCCGAGGAGATCGCGAGTATGTTTCATTTCCCAACCCCCTTTACCGAGACGCCCCGCCTGAAGGTTTTGAAGGCGATTCAGGCGCCGCCCCCGCCGAATCTTGCCCGCGAAGGAGTGCTCCTCGGCGAAAGCGTGTATCGCGGCGATCGAAAGGAGGTAAAGATAAGCAATGATGACAGGCGGCGGCACGTCTACATCATCGGGCAGACCGGAACCGGAAAATCGAATCTGATTACTCAGATGTCCTCGCAGGATGCTATCGCGGGGAGAGGGCTCGCGATTATTGATCCACACGGAGACCTCGTGAACGAGCTTTTGCGTCATGTGCCGGAGGCACGGGCGGAAGACGTCGTTCTTTTCGATCCGTCGGATCTCGAGCGGCCCATGGGCCTGAACATGCTTGAGTACAATCTGGATCGCCCGGAGGAGAAGACATTTATTGTGAACGAGATGGTGAGCATCTTCGACAAGCTCTATGACTTGAAGGTCACAGGCGGGCCGATGTTTGAGCAGTACATGAGAAACGCGCTCCTCCTTCTTATGGAAGATATGCGAAACGAGCCCGCGACCCTTATGGAGGTTCCTCGGGTATTTACGGACGCCCAGTACCGCAAGCGGAAGCTTGAGCGCATCAGGAATCCGACCGTGGTGGATTTTTGGCAAAAGGAAGCGGAGAAGGCGGGAGGAGAGGCGGCCCTCCAAAATATAACTCCCTATATTACTTCCAAATTCAATACGTTCACCGCGAATGATTACATGCGCGTCATTATCGGACAGGAGCGCTCTTCTTTCAGTTTTCGGCAGGTGATGGATGAGGGAAAGATCTTGCTCGTGAATCTTTCGAAGGGGCGAATAGGGGATATCAACGCGAATCTTCTCGGTATGATTTTTGTGGGGAAGATTCTTATGGCCGCTCTCTCTCGCGTGGATATGCCGGAGGAGGCGCGGCGCGATTTCAATCTGTATATTGACGAGTTCCAGAACTTTACCACGGATTCGATTGCCACGATCTTGTCCGAGGCGCGGAAGTATCATCTGAATCTCGTGGTGGCCCACCAGTTTATTGCCCAACTCTCAGACAAGATCCGCGACGCGGTGTTGGGAAATGTGGGCTCCATCGTGAGTTTTCGGGTCGGCGTGCAGGATACCGAGGTTTTGAAAAAAGAGTTTGAGCCGGTCTTTGGCGAGCATGATCTTTCGAACATTGATAACTTCAACGCCTATGTGCGGCTTCTCGTGGGCGGACAGACCACAACTCCTTTCAATATCCGCACCCTCCGGCTTGGCGCCGGAAATCCCGATATTGGAGCGCGAATCCGCGAGGCCTCGCGAGCGCGGTATGGAAGATCGAAAGAGGAGGTGGAGGAGGGGATTTACCGCAGACTTCGAGATTGAGATCTCGAAGTCTGCGGAATTTCTAATGTCTAATTACTAATTTCTAATGAAATCCCAATGACCGAATGACTAATAACTAAACACCTCGCAACGTTTTAGACATTTGGACATTGGTACTTCTGTCATTTATTAGAAATTAGAAATTTTTATTATGTCTACATCAGAATTACGAAAAGACATTGTGTCCGGCGAGTGGGTTGTGATTGCTCCGAAGAGGGCAGGTCGCCCGACTGATTTTATTAAAAAAATAGAGCGTCATGTCGCGTCTGTGCGGGAATGTCCATTTGAACACCCCGAAGAAAAGGAGTCCGGCATTTCGCTTTTGGTGTATCCAAGCGACGCGTTTCAATCAACCTCTCGTTTGAATAAGAGGGACAGGTGGCGGGTGCAGATTATTCGGAACAAGTACCCGGCATTTCAGCATGAACGAAAATGCTCCCCACCGGTTTCGCGGGGCCTCTACGAGGTGATGGAGGGCGTAGGATATCATCATCTGCTTGTAACGCGGGATCATCGTAAAAATTTTTCTGACCTGTCTCCCAAGGAGGCGTTTTTAGTGTTTCAGGCGTTCGCGGAGCATTATCGTGATTTAGCTCGCGACAGGTGCGTGCAGTATATTTCTTTTTTTCAGAATTGGGGATCGCGCGCCGGCGCTTCCGTGTATCATCCTCATTATCAGATTATAGCGTTGCCTATTATTCCTCCGGATATTAGCAGGTCGCTTCAGGGCGCCTTACGGTACTATAAAAAACATAAAGAGTGCGTGCATTGCGCGATATTACGCTGGGAGTCCAAAGAGGAGAAGCGCATTATCTACGAGAGCAAAAATGTGGTCGCGTTTTGTCCCTTTGTTTCACGGGAGTCCTTTGAGGTCAGAATTTTTCCAAAGAAACATATTCCTCACTTTGAGGATTCCTCGCCGTCTCTTCTTCAGGAAGTTTCTCTCGCGCTTCAGAAGGTTCTTTACGTTCTTCGCAAGAAATTGAAGGACCCCGATTATAATTTTTTTCTTCACTCGGCTCCCGTGTATCAGAGTGAGAAGCACGGGTATTATCATTGGCATTTTGAGGTTATGCCGAAAATGAGTATTTCCGCGGGTTTTGAACTCGGTACCGGGATTGAGGTAACGGTCGTGGATCCGGATGATGCAGCCAAGCTTTTGCGCTTGCGCAAAAGCAAATCCTAAATCCTAATATCGAAATTAGGGCTTATCTTTTCTGGTTATGGAAAAAATTTTAACAATTTTGGTCGCAGCCCTTCCGGTGGGGGAGCTTCGGGCGGCGATACCGCTCGCGATTTTCCGGTGGGGAATTTCTCCTTTTGAGGCGTATATCCTTGCCGTAATCGGAAATTTTTTACCGGTCATCCCCTTACTCTGGTTTTTGGAGCACGCGACGCACCGCGTCGCCGCGTGGCATCCGTTTTTCCATAAAACGTTTCACTGGGTCTTTGAGCGGACGCGCCGGAAGCACGGGAAAAAGTTTGAAACATCAAAAGCGCTTGCTCTTTTTATTTTTGTCGCGATCCCGCTTCCTCTGACGGGCGCGTGGACAGGCGCGGTCGCCAGCTATCTCTTCGGAATTCCGTTTTGGAAGGCCGTTCTTGCCATCGGGTGCGGTGTTCTGGTTTCCGGTCTTTTGGTCCTTGCTTCTGCGGGTTTGTTTTTGTAGGCCGTTCACTGGTATTATTATTTTTATGAGACAGAAACTTGTCGTTGCAAATTGGAAGATGAACCCGCAGACGTATAAAGAGGCGGAGGGATTTGTGAAGTCCGTTTTAGAGTATGGTAGAAAGGATGTGGTGCTTTGCCCGCCTTATCCGTGGCTTACGGATTTTTCTCATAAGCATCAAGAGGTGTTGTGGGGCGCTCAGGACGTGTTTTACGAGAAGGAGGGGGCGTATACCGGAGAAGTTTCCGCGAAGATGCTCGCGTCTTCAGGAGTGAACTACGTTATTGTCGGCCA
>JAUYPG010000044.1 GCA_030695805.1 Nanobdellota archaeon | reverse complement strand
TTTCCATGTTTTCACCATTGCATATAGAACACTCGCCCACATTACATAAAATGCCACAAGCCCTATCACACCAAGCTCCAAAAGCAAATTCCGTATCCCTGTTTCTCCCAAAGATTTTTCGTAAGACAATGCTTGTTCTTTCCCAACATACCGAACTCCTTGAGAGAACGCGCCTGCTCCTCTTCCAAACCAAGAAAAATGATTTCCCCATACCTCCCTCATCTCTCCCGCGAATATTCCAATTCGACTTTTACCGATCATGGGGATGCCTTCTTTCACCTGGAAGGAGATGGTGTCTCTGAACGAAGGAACGCTCCAAAGCAACACAATTACCGCAAGAATTCCCACGGCTATTTTGACAGATGATGCTTTTCCGAAAAACTGCTTTTTACCGAAAAAAAGAAGTGCTATAAAACCAAACACCGAAAGCACGAAAGCGGACCGGCTTCCGCTTAACATGACGCTCGCGAACGCAAAGAGGGTGGCGGGACTTCGTGCGGCTATGCCCAAAAAGAAAAGGAACATGGAGACCATTCCAAAACGTTGAGCACTTCCGAAGACAGAGCTCACGAGATTGATATCGCCGGAACGAACTCTGTGGCCCTCCGCGAAAGGATTGAGGAGTGTGATGTCGGTATTATGAAATACTTGTTGGATTCCCGCGAGGATGAAGAGAGGAATCGCGATACATGAAAGAACTCGGCAGAATTTGAGTACCTGTTCTTTGCTATCAAACATTTCATATCCCAAAAACATAAGAGGGACAAACCAAAGATAATTCCTGAATCCAACGGCGGCTGCGCCAAAGCCCGTGGAGTATGGTCCGAGCGCGCTCCACAAAAATATTGCGGAGAAGACGAGTATAGGAACTAAAAATGGCGGTCGCCACAGAAATTTTTTATTTTTTACGCAATCAATCACAAAAAGGAAATATGTTAATCCAACTATGATGTCTAGCACAAGCATGAGTTGCCAGGGCTGGGTTGGGATAAGTTTTCTTATGGCGTCTCCTATAAACATCCAAATAAAAACTCCGAGAACAAGTGGACGCCAGAAGCTCGCAACGCGCGTTATAAGTCGGCGCCAATCAGCTGTAAGGCATAGGTGGATACAATACATAAAAATGGCCAATTTTACCGCTCCTGCCAAGACGGATGCCACGTCATTTTCCATGCCCTTTATGAGGTCCGGCCAGAGAACGGCGTATATCAGCACTCCTCCAGGCGCTCTCGCGGGGAAAGAGATGAGGAGGTCAAACAGAAACCGAAATATGAGTCCAAACGCGAAGAGACCGCCGATAATTCCCCAAAAACCGAAATTCATATACAGGTCGCCCACTATGGTCGGGCCCACGTTGGTGTTGAAATCAAAATCGTTTATGACGCCGTATTCCCTACCGAACTTGTTTCCTTGAAAGGAAATAACGGGCTTGTCTTTCCAAATAAATCTCGGTGGGCCCAAGCTTACAAAAAAATTAAGCAAATTTTTTCCATACGAATAATGTTCGGTTTTTTTAATGATTGAGGATATGACGACGTTTTGAGAAAATCTTCCCATGGTAGTGTCCAAAACGATCTGGCCTGGTTTTGATGTTTTTAAGGCAGAAAGCATATCGCCTGGTCTTTCAAAAAAAGAACCCGCGGGCATGATGACTATTACGCTAAACACCACGACCGCGATAAAATGTTTCCAGCTTTTTTTGTAGGCGTAATGCCGCACCACGGCATAGAGCATGATCGCTGTAATGACCGGTAGGCGGTTTCCCGTCAAAAGCCCGCTTCCGACTTCAAGAATGAGAAGCGCCCAGCTTATTTTTCTCCATACCTTGTGTGAGGCGTTTCCCTGTTTTTTAAGCTCAAAGCAACGGGTAAAGGCAAGCGCGAGCAAGGCAAACCCCGGAATCGCGAAGTACCCAGTAAATTGCCCGAATCCCGTGCTGTTTACGCTTCCAAAAAGCGGCTCCAGATGAAATATCCTGAAAGAGATGAGGTAGTGGCCGTTCAGAAACATCACGATTTTCCCCGCGAGAGTTATGGCAAGAAGCGCTGCAAACGTCCATGTTGTATTTTTTTCTTTCCATTGTTTATGTAGCCCGAGCCGAGTAGTCCAGCGTTCCCGCGGTTTCATGGCTCGATATCCAATAGCAAATGACAATAATCCGAGAATAAGAATCACGGCAATCCCCCCGCTTATAGACGCGTGCGCCAGCAAAGAATCAAGATATACCGCACGAGCTCCCACGAGATACACCAGAGGCAGTCCAAAAAAAATAAACAGGTAGTACAAAGCGAACGAATTCCCAAGATTGAAATAGTCAAAATTTCTTACTTTTTTCATGAGGAATTTCAGCATGATGAAGCCGTGAATTACAAAATGACGTTTGACATTTTACCACTTCTTTTCCGCCTTGAACAAAATGTCCTGCGTAAAAATTCCCTTCCCCGCGCCGGTCGCGGCGAGGAGATAGATGCGGAGACACGTCTCAATTCCCATCCAAATACAATATCGTACGAATGATTTTATTCCCTTTATCACGGGCCTTTGAGGATATGTTTCTATCTTCGAAAATCCCGCGGCGAGACAAAGTTGACGAACGCTCCGCCATGTAAACGCCGTTTCGTGGGTGAGGTCGCCGTAGAAGAGGCGCCCCGCGAGGAGGGATTCTCCGTTTAAGGTCTGGCCCATGAAGAACCCTCCATATTTTAAGGATTCGCGAACGAGAGTCATAAGCTCGAGTGTCTCTTCTTTTGTAAAATGTTCAAGGAAATCGCGGGCGAATATAACGTCAAAGCGATTTTGATTCTCGCGCAAAAATTCTCTTGCGTCCCCAAGAATTAAATTTTTTATGCCGAGTCCTTTCCCCCGTTCTATCTGTTCTTCGCTCACATCCACGCCCACCGCGCCTTCATATCCCAGCGAATGGAGCCAGACAAGGAAGTTGCCGCTTCCACACCCCACGTCAAGAATCTCCGCGCGCTTCTCGCGCGGCAGGAATTTTCCAAAATAAGCCCGGAGGGCGCCAAACTCTTCCTCCCCCGGACATTCAATCGCTTGCGTGGAAGCGTATGTTTCGTAAAGGTTATGTTGTTTCAAGTTCATGGACCAACTCTATCACTCGCTTCTTGAACTTATCAACCCCGTACACTTCTATCATTTCCTTGCGAAGCAGATTCCCATCCAAAATTTCCGGAGGAGCTTGTTTTTTTAACACTTTGACTATTGCCGCCGCTATCTCTTCCACATTATCGGGATCAACTAATATACCCAGTTTGCCACCCAGAAGCGCGTCCTTTGAGCCATCCTTATTTCCCGCAATTACTGGCTTCCCTGACGCGAGCGCTTCCAAAAAAACGATGCCAAATCCTTCCTGCGTACTCGGCATTACAAACACATCACAGAGATTATAGTAGTCCGCGAGTTCTCTGTCCGAGACCTCTCCTACGACGATTACGCACTCCGCCGCTCCCCTTTCCCTCGCGTACGCGCGGATTCTCTCGGTATTATCTCCAAACTCCCTTAGTACCGCGCCAACAATTATATATCGAATATTCGAGAACTCCTTCCGGAGTCCGGGAAGCGCGTCAATCACCTTCAAATATCCCTTTTCTTCCTCATTCGGGCGGAGGCGGGCAACTGTTAAAAGTGTTTTATATGGAGATTCCGGTTTTTTTCTGATGGTAAAGAGTTTCTCCCGAACCGATGGCGGCAGAAAAAACATCTTTTTCCGCAACTCCTCCATCTGACGCGTCATCTTTTCTTTTGTGTAGTCGGATATATAGAGAATGAGACGCGCGTTTCGGAGGGCCTTTTTGATGGACTCTTTTTTGATGTCCCATACTTCCGTTCCGGCCGTGCAGACGACATACGGAATACCTGTGAAGCGGTTTACCGCGCATATAACGGACGAAAACGAAACGTGGGACGCGAATAGTACGTCCGGCTTGAAAAAGACCGCGGAGACACAGGCCCGGAGCACAAAGAGAATTTTTCGCGGGAGCGCTCTTCCGCTAAGCCGGACTACCCTCAAACCTACTCCTCCTTCCTGAAGCGCGCGGATCAGATCTTTGTCGTATCGCTCTTTGCCGCCGACGAAGTTAAAGTTTGTTACCAAAAATAATATTTTCATAGATACCCTCCGCTCTTTCTCCATAGTCCCTCCACGTGAATCCTTGCCGCACGCGCTCCCGTGCCCTATGTCCCATTTCGCGGCAGATGTCGGGGTGTTCGTAGAGATATGTAAGTTTTTCCTTCAGGGCGTCCACGTTCCGAATCGGGATAATGAATCCTTCCCGTCCATCCCGAATCAATTCTTCCCCGCCGGTATTCGGCGTGCAGATAAGCGGGAGTTCGCATGCCATGGCCTGCGGCTGAACAAGGGCAAGCCCTTCTTCGAGCGAGAGAATCGCGAATACCGAACCCTGTGAATAATACCTGTAAAGTTCTTTTTGCGGAACGTGGCCAATATATCTGTAGTGTCCGTCGTATTTTTTAAAGAAGGGTTTTATCTCATCATTCATTCCACCCATAAGCACGAGCTCCGAATTCGGAAGGTCGAGCTCCGCGAACCCCCGAAGGAGATAGTGCACGCCTTTTCGAAGCGACATCCCGCCCGCGAATATTACCCGAAATACATCGTCAGTTTTTGGTATTTTCCGAAATGAAGAAAGATCAACTCCGTACGGGTTTATTACTAGTTTTTCTTCGGGAATTCCCTTTTCAATAAACGTGCGTTTTACGAATGTCGAGGGGATCGCGATTTTGTCCGCCTCCGCGTACTCTTTCAATTCTTTTTCAATGATTTTGGGACGCGGAAGGTCTTTCGGCGCGCCGGGCAGGCCGTATGTTTCGTATTCTTCCCGCAGAACGTCTCGCTGATACTCTATGTGCGAACTTCCACGCTCCACAATGGTTTTCATCCCCTTTTGTTTTGCTTTCCTTATTGTATGGAGCGCGAAGCCGGAGAAGGCGACTACAAGGTCGCTCCTTGGCACGCGCCGAGCGGCAAGGCGGTCATAGAGTTCCGCGACCAGATATGGATCGTACCCCCCCCTCAGGAGGGGTATTTGTTTCCATATCCGCTGGATCACCTCCTTTACGACAATTGACCGTATTTTTTCCTTCGGTATTTCGTATTTTGCCGTTTCAAATTTCGGATAGGAGGTAATGAGTTGTTCGAGATGCCCCCGGCGCTCCATCTCGCGGGCGAGATCGAAGCCGTGGAAACGCCCCGGTACTGAAATGGTTATGTGCATATTATGGACATCTGACATTTGACAATTGACATTTGACCATCACGCATTACGATAGGTCAGATGTGATATTATGATACTCTATGATTCCACAAAAGATGTCAAAACTCCGTTCCTTTCTTTTTGAGAATATGGCCTTCCGCCAGACCGTGGCCAAAAATACCATCTGGCAGGGGGTAAGCATCGTGGTAAGCCGCCTTGTGAAGGCCCTGCTCATTATCTATGTCGCCCGCCTCCTCGGAACCGAAGGGTACGGCGTCTTTTCTTATGCCGTGGGCCTTGCGGGATTTTTCGCGATATTTTCCGACATTGGAGTGGGAGGAATTTTTATGCGCGACGCCTCGCGAGACCCCTCCGCGCTCCAAAAATATTTTTCGACCGCGCTCGTCATCAAACTTTCTCTCACCCTTGTGTCCTCCGCGCTTATCCTCGGCGTCTCCCCTTTTATCACGAAAATTCCCGAGGCGATTCCACTCCTGCCTCTTGCCGCCCTCCTTATCGCTTTTGACGGAATACGGGACTTTACGCTTGCCCTTGCCCGCGTGAAAGAAAAAATGCAGATTGAGGCCGGACTTCAGATTTTTACCAATGTCTCGATTACCATCCTCGGCCTCCTCCTTATCGCGTTTCGAAAGACCCCGCTCTTCCTCGTTCTTGGATACACGCTCGGGAGCGGCGTGGGGGCCCTTGCCACATTCTGGTATTTTCGGTCCTACTTCCGAAATATCCGCGGGTTTTTTGAAAAGTCGCTTGTCATCACTATCCTGAAAGAGGCCTGGCCTTTTGCCTTTGTCGGCGCGCTCGGAGTCGTCATGGTAAACACGGACACTCTTATGCTCGGCTGGTTTATGGACGCTCGCGCGGTGGGGCTCTATTCCGCGGCCCTGCGCCCGGTTCAACTCTTCTATTTCCTTCCCGCGATTTTAAGCGTCAGCGTTTTCCCCGCTTTCTCGCGGCTTGCCGGCAGGGAACCGGCGCAGTTCCGTAAAATTTTTGAGACCGCGCTCCTTCTTACGTTTCTTATCTCGCTTCCCATTGTCGCGGGAGGGCTTATTCTTCCGCGGGAAGTCATTCTCTTTATTTTCGGTCCCGCGTATCTTGGGGCCACGACCGCGTTTACCGTTCTTCTCTTTACTATTATCACGAACTTCCCTGCCTCCCTCCTTGTAAACGGCTTATTCGCCCACGGAAAACAAAAATACTACGCCGTCGCCCTCGGGCTCGGCGCTCTTGGAAACGTCACCCTGAACCTCATCTTTATTCCAATATATGGAATCGCGGGGGCGGCATTGGGCACGCTTGCCGCGCAATTTCTCGCGTACGGCTTTATGTGGCTAGCTCTGAAGCGCGTCGCTCCGTTTGTCCTTTTTCGACGGCTTCCCCGCGTTTCTTTCGCAGCCCTTCTTATGGCTCTTGTCGTCTGGGGAATGAAGATACTTCATCTTCATATTTTCCTTATTGTCTTCCTCGGTATTCTTTTTTACTTCACCCTCCTCTTCTTCCTGAAAGAGCCGTCTCTTGAAAATATCAAGTTAAAAAATCTTATTCCGCGATAGTTCGAAAGATTCTTTTCGTCACGCGTTTCGCTCCCAATATATATTTTACGAAATAGATGAGGTAGAAACGCCAAAACGCGTTTATCATATTTTTTCTGACACACAAGACGTCGCCATTCGTAAAGAATGAAAAAGACACCACGACAAATCCCTTTGCCCGCATTTCTTTTTTTATCGCCTTCACTTGCTTGCGCATTTCCGGATAGAGAAAGTCGTGAAATTCAATTGTCATCTGCTTTATTTTTTTCAAATTTTCATCCGTTATCGTTTCGAATACATCAATTTCCGCGCCCTCTATATCCACCTTCAAAAGATCAATGGATGAAATGGCGTTTTCTCTCATAAAATCGTTGAAATTTATTCCCAAAACCTCCAGAAACCCGGCATCCTCCCCACTCGCGGGATAGATCGTTCCACAGCGATTTTTGGGAAGGTTCAGCGTTGTTTTCCCGCTCCTTCTTGTGATACACGCTTGAAACTTTCGAAGTCCCGACCTTTCTTTAATCCCCTTGTATAGATCGGGTATCGGTTCAACGGCATATACTTCGCATCCGAACGCCTCCAATATGGCATTTGAGAACTCTCCTTTGTTCGCGCCCAGATCCACCACCAGCGACTTTTCATTCAAGAAGTTTCCGACGAAACTATGTTCTAAAATATTTTTGATTTTCATTTTTTTAGCCAACCTTCTCTAAAAAAGCAATGACTCTCGCGGCGGATGGCCCGTGGCCCGCGCGAAGGTGGATCGAGAGCTGGTCCAAAAGATAGAGCCGGAAAAACCAGTACGTGTCCTCATCGGGTATCTTCCAGTAGGCGAGCATTTTTTTCAGTGCCCTTCCTGTTTTTTTATTTTTTCCGAAAAAAATATCTTTGATATTTTTTTCGTAGATTTGGGCGTACTCCCCTCTCTTGAATCTGCCTTCGCTCATACACAGGTTGAAAACGTCGAAAAGCGGGGGCCAGCCGTAGCGCGCGTGCTCCCAATCAATGACGACATTTGACGTTTGACCATTGACATTTGACTTGAACATTTCGAAAAATGGAAATTCTCTTTTCGTTAGAGAAAAAAGAAACTCCTTGCCCTTCAATCTCTCCAGAGATTCGTTCCAAACACGCTCCATCAATCCGGACTCTTCGGAAGGCGCGGATTTCAAAAATTCCATTTCTTTTTCAAATTCCCGGTAAAAATCCGAGTCCTCGAATTTTGCCCGTTTCCCCGTTGTTTCCGAAAGGCGCCTCAAAAATTCCAGATGTTTCTCCCCGATGGCTCGCGCTCTTTTTGTTTCTTCCGGCAAGGGGGAAAGCACGGCCACAAAAAATTTTCTCGCGTATCCCTCGGAAAGGACTTCGGGAAATAAAAAGTCGGGTATCTTCGTTTGTTCCAGTTCTTTTAATATCCGTATTTCGTTTTCCCCATATTCCGCGCTCTCCGGGAAGTACGCTTTCGCGTGACCCAGCGCCTTGCCGCTTTTCGCGTCGAAGAGCGGGAGGTTGTATTTTCCCGAACCGACGTAGATTGAAAAGGCGAGGGTTGAAAGTTGAAGGTTGAAAGTTGAAAGCTCACGCTCTAAAAACGAAAAGATATTCCCCCATTCCGAGTCGGGACTCATGACGAATTTTTTTCGAAATAGCATCCTCCAGATAAAAGAAAAGTTAAAAATCTCCAGGAGACGTATTTTCGCTCTGCTCCAGAAGTCTTTTCCTTTATATAAGGAAAGCGCCCGAAGCGCCGAGGCGCGCACCCTGCGGTTTCCCAAAGGAAGCGCGATGCCGGACTTCGGGAAGTCGCCGCTTATCACGACAAACTGATGGTTATTTGCAGGCGAATATTTCATTTGCTTCTTCGAGGCAACCTCCCGGAATTTTTTCCCCCCGCATGCCGACCGCACTATATCCAATGGATTTCAAAAAATCATGTATGTCTTTTTTAGAAAAACGCGGGATGCCCTGCCGGGGGCCATTATCAATGGCTATGAAAATCTTTACGTTATTATTTTTCAGGGTTTTCGCCATCCCGCGGAGCGCCAAAAGGGCTGCTCCCTGTACGTCAATCTTCACGACGTCCGGTCTTTGTAGCCCTTTCGCCACCAATTCATCAATTGAATATGCCGGCACCATCTCCCCTTTGTCGGAAATATGCCCCCCCGCGCTGCTTTCCCCTTTTTGAAAATAGGAATGGCCTATTTTTTCAGTTACAACCCCTTTTTTTATAATCACGTTCTGAAATCCGTTTAAGGCAACATTCTTTTCAAGGCAATGAAGATTTTTTTCAAACGGCTCGAACGCAACGACAAGCCCCTTCCTTCCGACCTGACGAGCCGCCAATATGGTAAAGAATCCCACATGCGCTCCTATATCGTAAAAAACCATACCTTCCCTTAGGGCCCCTTTCATTATTTGCTGTTTTTCTATCTCATACGCACCAAGCCAGTAAGAATTGTTACCGCTTCCTTTTATCCATTTTAGCCCCTTGTTCGGTCCCTGCAAAATTCGCATAACGGCGTTCTTCGGTATGCAACCGAGCGGCAGTCGCAACAGCTTTCCCAGAAAAGTTTCTCCTGAAATTTTCGATATATTAATCATGAATTGATTGTAATGCCCTTCGCGCCCCCTCAACGGATTGTTTGATATCCCATGAAGAAATTATTTTCCTGGATTTTGCCCCAAATTGACTTCGCGTTTCTTTACTGGAAACGAGCGCTTCAAGGGCGCCGCATAATTCTTCGAAGGATGAGACGATGAAACCATTCTCGTTTTTACGCACCAAGTCGGGCGCGCAACCCACCTTGTCGGAGACGATAATCGGCAATCCGAAATTCATCGCTTCGTTCACCGTTAAACCCCACGTTTCTTCCCGGGCAGACGGCAATACGAATATGTCTGATGCGATATAGGCCTCGGGTATTTCCGTTTGGTTCAAAAATCCGGTAAAAACGACATCCGGAATATTCTCCGCGGAAACAACGTTTTCCATTTCGCGCCGATCCGGCCCCTCCCCCGCGAGAATAAGTCCGCACGCATTATTTTTTCTTATTTTTTTATATGCATCAAGTACCCACATCGGACGTTTTTTTGAAACAAGCCGACCCAGAAAAAGAATTACCGGACGATTGTCGGGGAATCCGTATCGTTTACGAATGTTCCTTCTTGCGGGACCGAGTTTCTCATAAAACTTTTCAAAAAACGAGTTGTCCACCACATGAGAAACATGAAACAATTTTTTATCCGGTACGCCGTACGTTTTGTAGTACTCCTTGTTATTCTTCCCGATATACAGACACGCCCCGCACATACGGAAAAGAAGCGGCAGAATCATTCGTTTTCCGAAATCCACACGCCGCTGTTTCGCGTCGAGCGCGTGCGTGATGCCCCTGAAAAGTATGGGGACGCCCTTCAGGCGGGCCGCAAAAAAGGCAAACCAGTTTGTGGCGAATGAGTAGCCATGTACCCAGAGAGCGTCATATGTTCCGCCGAAAACTTCCGGTATAATACCCGGATTTATTTGTCCGAAAAAATGCGAGGACGATGGTTTCTCGCTGTAATTTTTCAAAAATCTATATTTGTATCCCTCAAGAAGCGGTACGTCCCATTGATATCTGGCGCCGGACTCCACGTCCTCGCCGTCTTTTCCTACGCCGAAATCCCAACAGTAATAGACCTTGAGGTCAATTTGGGGATCCTTCGCAAGCGCCCGAAATATGGGAGTGTGATATTGAATTGGATGCGAGATAAGTATTGCCAGTTTGTATTTTTTCGGAGCAAGCATGAGCGCCACCTCCTCCGCCACTTCAAACGGCAGCTTATCAGTCCGAACCTCCAGAAATGTTTTCGCCTTCATTCCCGCTTTCCTATACTCCTCAAGCTGACGCGCGATTTCTTCCACGGAGTGCTCCTGTCTTCTCTCGTAAATTACCTGCGGGATATTTGAAAGAAGGACGACTATGTCCGGCTTTGGCGTAAAAAACCATGCCGTCCTAAGAAGCCGTCGGGGAACTCCGTATCTTTTTTGAGATCGCGGGTCAATGAGAAAGTTGTAGTAATACCGTTCGCCGATAACGACCCTCCCCCTCACAAGCATGGGGCGAATATTGAACCAAAAGCCAAGAATGTGGTCCAGCGTATGATAGAGAAATCGCAAAAGCCCCGGCACCCTTGATTTTTTTCCCCCTTTTTTTGCCGGAAGAATCTTTGGTCGGAAGCCCAGATGCTTGTGCCAGACCGGAACGTGAAACGCCGTAAGAATTTGCGCCGCAAGTTCCGCCGTCGTGGACTTCCCCACTCCGTCCGGACCAACGATAACCACGAATTTTCCGGGTGGGAAAATGAGCCGCCACGGATAGGTCAGGATATTTTTAATTTTTGTTTTGCGCTTTTTTTCGTGGAGACCGCTTGGGATATAGTAAATCTCCCTTTCGTTCTTCACGCGTTTTTCGAGGAGTGCCTTCGGGCTTTCTACTGGATTTGTAAAATCCAATCTTACAAATTCTAGTTTTTCTTCAATATATCCATAGAGAATAGCATACAGACCCCCCGCGTTTTTCCGCTCATACACGCGGAGACCGAATTTTTTTGCCGTTTCCCCGATTATGCCCCGCGCGCGCTCTTCATCTTGTTTTTCTATCAGAATATCGATGTCGTTTCCGATGTTCTCCAGGATGAGTTCTACTTTACGCAGAACAGCGTATCGGATATTTCTTGCCTCAAGTTCCTTGAAAAAATGGAGTGTTACGTTTTGCATTTTTGAAATTTGAAATTGTTTACCTGCCTGCCGGCAGGCAGGGAAATTAGGATTTAGATATTAGAAATTATTTCTAGCATCTTCTCCAACCTTTTTTCGAATGTATGCTCTTTGTGGGCTCGAACATAGGCCGCATCCGCAATTTTTTTTCTTTCTTCCGGATGCGCCAGGTAATAGCCGATTTTTTCAATTAAATCGCCGATTGTATAAAAAGTGATTATCTCTTCACCGATTTTGAAAAACTCCTGAATTATATCCCGATGTTCGCAAATCTGAAATCCGCCACAGCCCGCTATTTCAAAAAACCGCTGATTTACGCCGAACACTTCTCCCTGGAACGTATTCACAACGATTTTCGCGGCGTTAAATGCTTTCGCTTTTTCAAGTTCCATCACGTTTCTTCCTTGAAACGCTTTTTTTGCCGGAGAATCTACCCAGCGCGGGAAACTGCCCCAAAGTTTCACCTTGTATTTTTTTACAAGCTCCTCGAAAATCATCGCCCGATAATAATACATATTGCCGGCGATCGTAATATCACATCCGTATGTTTCCTGTTCTTTTTCAGTCAAAGGAACGCGCTTGTGCCACTTTGGCATGCAGGCCTCTGGGAGATAATGCGCGTTTTTTCCCAAGAGGCGGGCTCGTTCCACGAGCCATCTGTCCTTAAAAAACACGCAGTCGTAGGGAGCGGCAAAAATATACTGACGGCCGATATTCCCGGGATGATCGGGAAACCAGCAAATGATTTTCGCGTTGGTATTCTTTTTCAGCCAACCGATTGTTTGGGGCGGAATCCAGGCGCTGTGGAATATAACCAAATCTGGCTTATATTTTTGAACGGTCTTCGCGAGGCGCCCATACACCCGCGCCTCAAATTTCGGGCTTGCCTTAATGAAAGTTTCAATCGCGGCTTTTTTCGTCTTTGTCCACAACCCAAGCCGACCCCCTTTTTCCATTCCTTTTTTGAAGGAAAATCCGAAAAGTTCCCGTTCATCCACCGGCTCCGCGGAATACCCCATCTCCCGCAACGTCTCTAACACGCTTTTGGGAAGCGTGTCCGGATGTTCTGGGCCAACTACTACGATTTTTTTGAACATATACTTACCTGATGTGTTTGCTTACATCCACAACGTACATCTGCCTTGTTCCTTCGTCAACCGAATCAACACATACCTTTTTTCCGCTTCTGTCCCACCGCGGATGCAGGTCCGAACGCATTTCGCTTATGTCCCATGAATCCGGAAGTTCTTCGGGAAGGGACCTGAATTTTTCCAGCTCAATTTTCTTTTTGCCCTCCCAATCGTAGAGAATAAGGGTTTGTTCATGGTTTTTGTCCGGGTATGTGTCCGTAATAACCCATTTCCCATCGGGTGAAAATTGTGGATGGCCGTCTTCGGTCATAACGCCAACCGCTATGCGTTTCACTTCCTGTGTTTTATCTTTCAATAACAGGTAACTTTGGCCCGCGATTTTTTGTTTCAGGGTGCCCCGCATACTCCTCCCTATTTCGAGAAGCGGCTTCAACAAGGGGTTTTTCAATATACCCTTATTTCTCATATCCATAATGCGCGGACTAAATTTTCCATACCCTAAAATTTCTGTATCATTTTTCCAATCATAGTGAGTGACGTGCCCCGGTAAAACATAGACATCACTCCCGTCAGGGTTCGCCGTGACCGGCCGTTGCATAAATCCTCCATCAGGCAGGCGATACTTATCCAGAAAACAGATCCGCGAGCCGAACGGATTAAATGTGATGTGCGTCAGAATGTGGTGTTCGTTTTGTTTTGGCGAGTTATTGAGGTGGGCGATATCATGAATTGAAATTATGAGTTTGGTTTCGCCTGTTTTCAAGTCCACCCGAAAAATGCCGTCTGTTTCTTCAAAGGATGTGGGTATTGGTTTTTCAGCGTCTGAAGTCCCTCCAAATAATGCGTATCCATAGCCACCGTGTCTGTTCAGCCATTCAAAATTCAATCCTAAACCAGAACTTCCGTCCGGACTGATTACGTACACCGGGTAGTCAAATGTTGCAATTTCTTTTTTTGTCCGAGTGTCGAAAACAACGGAAACGAATCTGTCGCTTCGTCTGTCGTTATAGATAATCTCCCCCTGCTTATTGGGAAGCCACTGCGCCCGGCATCCCTGATGAAAATTCCACGCGCGAGTTTCGGCAATAACCTCCAGCGCGTTATTGTTTTGTGTATCAATGACGCATATCCGCGCCTTGTCTTCCGCCTTCGGCGAGCGGTCAATAAAATCAGTTTCCATGGCGAGCATGAATCTTCCCGACTCATCCCACGGGCAAAGGTCGTGAAACCCGAAGAAGTGATGCTTTTGCCCTTCGGTTACCGAATGTATTGAAACCTCTTTGTTCGTCATACGCTTTCTTTGAAGATGACAAAGTTTTCCAGCACAAGGACATCAAGACCGCTCCTCATAAAAGTTGAATATGCTTCCTCCGGCGTATTTACGATTGGCTCTCCCTTCAGGTTAAAGGATGTATTCATGATAAGCGGCACACCGGTTTTTTCGGCAAACGCCCGTATAAGGCGGGAGTAGCGGGGTGATTCTTCTTCAAACACCAGCTGCGGGCGCGCGGTGCCGTCCACGTGCGTAATGGCCGGCACAATTTCCCGCTTCTCTTTTTTTACGGGGACCACATAGAGCATGAATCTCGCGGGATAGTGCTTCTTTGCGTTTGGAATTTCAAAATATTCTTCCGCGTATTCCGCAAGGACCGAGGGCGCGAAAGGCCGATACGGCTCCCTGAATTTAATTTTGGTGTTTACGATGTCTTTCATGTCGGCCCGCCTCGGGTCGGCAAGGATGGAACGGTTGCCGAGCGCCCGCGGCCCCCATTCAAACCTTCCCTGAAACCAACCTACGACTTTTCCGTCCGCTATTTCTTCCGCGACTTTCTTCGTAAGGTCGTTTTCATCTTCAAAAAATTCTGCCTTCAAAGATTTTTCTTCGATATATTTTTTTATCTCTTCTCGTGAATACGACTTCCCGTAGTAGGCCTTTTTCATTACAAAATTTCTCTCCCCTCCCAATACGGCGTGCGTGAGGAGTGCCGCGCCCAGAGCTCCCCCCGCGTCCCCGGCCGCCGGCTGAATATATACATCTTCAAAGGGAGTTTGTTCCACGATCTTCCAGTTTGCCACGGAATTCAGGGCCACTCCGCCTCCCAAACAAAGCGCCTTCGCGCCGGTTACGCGGTGCGCTTCGCGGGCCAGACGCACCACCGCCTCTTCCGTAACCTTCTGGAGAGAGGCGGCGAGGTCCGCGTAATACTCCTCGCGCTCCGCCAGTTTTTGGAACGCTTTTCCCTCAGGTTTTTCTCCAAAATACGCGGGCCACCCCGTCTCTCTTGTAAAAAATTTCGATTTCGGGTCGCGCGGTCTGCCGAAGAGATTTATAAACTCGCGCGAATAGGTACGGCTGTTTGATTTATAAAAAGAGAAATATTCCAGATGGAGAGCGTAGGAGCCGTCGTCAAAAAACGTTATGAGTTTCTTCACCTTATCCACGTACTTTGGCTCTCCGTACGGCGCCATTCCCATTACCTTGTACTCTCCTTCATTTACTTCAAATCCGAGAAACGCCGTGAAGGCCGAGTAGAGGAGTCCCAGAGAGTGGGGGAAATGTATTTCCTTTATTATGTTTATTTTGTTTTTCTCCCCCGCCCCGATCGCGGCGCAAGCCCACTCGCCCACCCCGTCAATCGTAAGAATCGCCGCCTTTTCGTGGGGCGAGGAGAGGTAGGAGGCGGCCGCGTGAGAAAGGTGGTGCTCGGTAAAAAGAATTTTTTTATGATCTATGCCAAGCTCCTTCGCGATAAGCGCCCGGATCCATATTTTCGAAAGGAAGAGGCTTTTTACGGCCTTCGCGAAAACGTGGGGCGCCCACGGGAACGTCCACAAAAGCGTTTTGAATACCCGGTCGAACTTGATGAACGGCTTTTCGTAGAACACGACATAATCAATATCTCCGGGCGCGCACCCCCCCTCCTCGAGCACAAAATCTATGGCGCGTTTCGGGAATCCGTAGTCGTGTTTTATCCTTGAAAACCGCTCCTCTTCGGCCATGGCGACGGGCACTCCGTCACAAAGGAGCGCGGCCGCGGAGTCGTGGTAAAAAAAAGAAAGACCTAGTATTTTCATGGTTTTTCTGGTATATATTCTATTGTCTTACTTTACTACAATTTCTTCGGTTATGAAAATGTCCTCCCAAAACGACTTTTATAAAAAAATTCTTCTTCTTTCGATAACGTGCCTCATTGGTTTCGTTTTTTTGGAATTTTTGATATTTAAGATCGCCCCCCAAAAGACCATGTACTACGATACAATCAATGCCAAACCGACCAGTGATCTCTACCAGTATGGCGATGATAGGCCGGTGCAAGTACGGCCGAATCTCCGTATGCGTAATCTTTCCGACCTGTATAAAGAATATACGTTCAATATCGTAACCGACCAGTTCGGCTTTCGGCGGGAAAAAACGGACCCCCTCCGTCCTTCTCTTATCATTCTTGGCGACTCCATGACCTTTGGGTACACCGTGTCAAACGAAGAAGCGTATCCGAACATTCTGGACAAACTCTATCCCGCCTGTCAGGTTGTAAACGCGGGAAAACCCGGAGCCGGA
>JAUYPG010000035.1 GCA_030695805.1 Nanobdellota archaeon | reverse complement strand
TTCGCGAAGCGAAGCGCGTAAAGATACCCATTGTCGCGATTGTGGACACCAATGACAACCCGACGGAAGTGGACTTTCCGATCGTCGCGAACGACCACGCGCGGGCAAGCATAAACTGGGTAATCGAAAAAATCGTACAAGCCCTCCAAGAAGTAAAGACCGAAGAAGTAAAAGAACATCCCACCGAATAACAAATATATTTCGAATAAACGAATGGTTCGCGTATTCGATTATTCGTACTGATTCGTTATTCGGCGAGATTGCATGAAGGATCTCATCCAAAAACTTCGCGAAGAAACCGGGGCAGGCATCATGGACTGCAAGCGGGCGTTTGACGAAGCAAAAGGCGACATGAGCCGCGCGAAAGAAATCATACGAGCAAGGGGACTTTTGAAGGCCGCGAAAAAAGGCGAACGCGAAACCGGAGCCGGCTACCTCGAGGCCTATGTCCATGCCACGAGAATCGGCGTGCTTCTCGAACTCCGCGCGGAAACCGACTTCGTCACCAAAAACGAAAAATTTAAGGCGCTCGCGCATGAAATCGCCATGCACATAGCGGCCTCCGCCCCGGAGACAAAAGAGGAGCTCCTGAAACAGCCCCACATAAAAGATGAAAAAACAACAATAGAAGAACTCGTAGGGCAGGCGATTGCCGAAATCGGGGAAAATATCGAAATTGCGAGATTTACCCGATACGAAATATGATCCCTTTCATTCTCCACATCCTTATCGTGCTCTCCTTGGGAACTCTCTTGTACCTTATCGCGAAAACAATCCCGAGGATTGACGACACCGCGCCGAAAGAACTCTCGTTCCGGGAACACTGGGTAACGCGCAAGGTTGAGCGCATTGATAAAAAAATCAAAACCTCTTCTGAAAAATTTCTCCGGCGCCTCGGACTCGTCCTCATGAAGTGGGAGAATAAGGTAAACAAAAAAGTTACGCGCCTGAAAGAAGAGGCCGCGAAAGAGGCAAGCGATATTTTCGTCATTGAAGAGCACGCTAGCAAAGAGAGCCCGACAAAGCCAGAACCTCCCCTGCCCATACATTACCGCACCGCAAGCCGTGCGGCATCGCCCCAAGGCAACCCCTCGTCGTCCCGCAAAAGCGGAACTCGCTCGGGGTTATTTTCGCCCATTGATAATAGCCTCGCCGCAAGCGGCGAGGCATTGCAGGCGAAAATAATAAAACGCGAAAGAAAAAAAACAAAAAACAATCCTCCGACAACAGACGCGGAAGGAGGGGACTCTTCGTCTTGAGAAAAAGCAAGTTTCTCTGCTAATATAAATAAAAACGCTGCGGTGACAGAGCGGTCAATTGTACGAGACTGTAAATCTCGCGCCTTTATGGCTACGCAGGTTCGAATCCTGCCCGCAGCACAAATGAAATTTTTTCGCAACACGGCCGACGTCGAAGATCTGATTCGGAAAACGATTGCAACATACGGATCCGCGCCGGAACACAATTATTACTGGTACGAGTATTGCGGAGGCATTGCGGAATTTGAAGACGCGAATACGGACAATCAAAAAAATGTCTTTGTCTTATGGCCGGACGGATCAGGCCTTTTAACAAAAGAAAACTCGAAAGAGTTTTTTATATTTTCGGAACCGCTCGCCCCTCTGGAAAAACGGATCGCTATCCTAAACGAATATCTACGGGAAGTACTGGAGTCCGGAAAAGCGGAAAAAGTGACACTTGAGCTGGAGACCGCGGAGCATCTGGAGCTTGTGCGCTCGCTTGCCGAAGAGCTGAAAGCGCTTCCGGTCAGCTACATCCTCACAACTCCCATCATGGACCTCGCGAAATTCGATCCTGAACTGCCCGGAAAAAAATTCAAATACATCCGCAAGGCGGAACATAAATTCAAAAGAGAGCACGAGATAGAGATAACCGACGCGAAACAAACCCCAAAAAAAGAACTCCACGCGTTGATAGATCGTTGGAAGGAAGAAAGAAAAGGAAAAGATAGAGCGGTGGAAACAGAATACCGCAATATCATAGAAGGAGAGTGGCGGGGAACGGATCACGCTCACGTCTTCATGATTGATGGAGTCGTACGAGGATTAAACGCCGGGTGGCGAATACCAAACAAAAACCGCTACTACGCCGCGATAGGCGTACACGACTACTCTCTGCCCGATTTCGGCACGCTCCTTTACCTGGAAGATTTAAGATGGATGAAAAGACAGGGACACCGCGAGGCGGATATGGGAGGGGGAGAAGAGACGCTCACGGAGTTCAAAAATAAATTTGGACCATCCCGGTGGTACAAAACAGAGATATTCACAATTGTAAAAAAATAAAAGAGGAGTAATCTGATAGTATATGGAACCAGAAAAACAAAACAGTGAAGAGGAACACAAGGAACAAATTACAGCGCAACCAAAAAAATTTCTTTTTGTGGGGTCCGCGGGGATGAGCAGTGATCTTGCCTGGCAAGTAAAGAAAGAAGGGGATGAAGTAAAAATGTATGTGGGTTTCGAGGGAGCGAGAGATATCTGCGACGGCTTCGTCGAGAAGGTGGAAAAATGGCAAGAGCATAAAGAATGGGCCGACGTCATCGTGTTTGAAGACACCGGGTTTGGAAACGCGGCCGACGCCCTGCGGAGAGACGGGAAATCCGTCATCGGGGGCAACGCCTACACCGACAGACTTGAGTCAGATCGTGAATTCGGCCAGTCAGAGATGAGGTCCTCCGGAATGATGGTATTGCCGCACTGGGATTTTTCCGACTTCGAAACCGCGCTTGAATTCATAAAATCAAATCCGGGAAGATACGTGTTTAAGCCCTCCGGCGAGGTTAATTCCGATGAAAAAGGAATCCTCTTCATCGGAAGTGAAGAGGACGGAAAGGATATCATCGAGGTGCTGGAACACAACAAAAAAAGCTGGTCAAAAAAAATCAAAAAATTCCAGTTGCAGAAATACGCGGCCGGAGTGGAGATAGCGGCAGGCGCTTTTTTCAACGGAAATGACTTTATTTCTCCGGTCAATATAAATTTCGAACACAAAAAACTTTTCCCCGGCGATATCGGTCCCTACACGGGAGAAATGGGAACGCTCATGTTCTGGGCTCCTGAAACAATTCCCATATTTCAGCTTACCTTGGGAAAAATGCGGGAGAAACTGCGCCAAAGCAAATACGTGGGATACATTGATATCAACTGCATGGCGAACGGAAAAGGAATTTATCCGCTTGAGTTCACCTGCAGGTTTGGATACCCGACCATCAGCATCCAGATGGAAGGCGTACTAAGCAAGTGGGGAGATTTCTTCGCCTCGATCGCGAAAGGCGAACAGTTTGACCTAAAAACAAAAAAAGGATTTCAATTAGGAGTCGTCATAGCGGTCCCTCCCTTTCCGTACGAGGCGAAAAAAACCTTTGAGGTGTATAAGGACTCTTCGATTCTTTTCAAAAAACCAAACCTCGAGGGGATCCATATCGCCGAAGTAAAGCTTGTGGACGGCGACTGGCACTTGGCCGGAGAGAGTGGATATGTGCTTGTCGTTACCGGATCAAACAGCACGGTGGAAACGGCGAGAAAACAGGCATACCGGAGGATACAGAACATCATGCTTCAAAATATGTTCTACCGGACCGACATTGGAATAAAATGGTACCATGAGAGCGACCAGCTCCAAACCTGGGGATATATCTAAATGAAGGGAGAAAGAATAGCGGCGTGCGCGAACGGACTCGACCCCATCTGGGTGCCAAAAAAATCCCGTGAGAATTTGTTTCTCATTGTGGAAAAAGGCGGTGGTCTTGACGAGTACTCTCTGAAAGAGTGGCCGGAAACAAAAATCATACGGATCACAAAAAAAGAAAGCCATGAGGGAAGGGTAGTCGCGTCTCTTGAAAAAATGATAAGGCGCACGGACATAACCGAACGCCTTCATGAAAAAAAAATTGAGGCCGTCATAGCGCCCTACTGGACAAGCCCGGAATTGGTTCGCTGGGCAACACAAGAGAATTTTTTTCTTCTTGGAACGCCCTACGCTCTGCAGAAAAAATTCGAAAACAAGGGCTGGTTCAATCAGTTTTTACAAAACCACGCCATACCCTCTCCGCGAAGCTACACCGCGAAAACAATAGCAAAGGCGCCTTCCGGAAAGAAATACGTCATTCAGGAAAGCAAGGCCTCGGAAGAATTCAGAACGCGCTTCTCCTCCAAAAAAGACGCGGAAAGGGCCTTGAAAAAATCGGGAAGCGGGGTCTTGGTAAGAGAATATGTCGAGGGAATTCCCGCGGGCATAAGCGTATGCCTTGACTCTAAAGGAAACTGCCTGATTTCTGCCATACGGCGTCAGTGCTTTCTCTATAAAAAAGGATCTCCGGAAAAATTCTTAGGCATACAATGGATCCCAAGGGATCGTCTTCCAACAAAAACAAAAAAAGCGATAAAAGGCGTGGTAAAAAAACTTGTGGGCGCGCTCATGGGAGAAGGGTTTTACGGAGTAGCGAATATAGATTTTATGATCTCTGGGGGGGAAGTATATGTTCTTGAGTGCAACCCACGCTTCTCCCTCGCGACTCCGCAGATATTCCGGCATCCGGAGCTCTCCGATGAAAAAAACATGTGGCAGTTTATAATAAACTCATATACGGAGAAGAGGAATGGACGAACGCGAAAAAGCGCTTTACCAGAAAGCGCGTTCGAGGGCTCAACTCTTGTCATAACGGCAAAAAAGAACACGAAAAATCTGCGGCCATTACCGGTGGGCCCGTATGTCCCGGACAAAAAAGAAAACGATTCTATCCTCCTCCTGCATGAACTGGGGAACACAAAGCAATTGAAAAAAGAAGAGTTGGCCTACACGGCGCTTTCCTCGTATCCGCTCTTCAGCCAAAAAACCGGCAAGCTGAATAAAAAAGGAATAGTATTGCTAAAAAAACTGGAGAAAACTCTTTATTAGCACATGAAATATAAACAGGGAACAATTTTAAGAGCGGGACTCGAAAAAAAAATCACGACTGAAGTACAAAAACTTCTGAAGACCGAAAAAGGAGGGCTTCGCGGGCGTCTTTTGGAGCCGATAAAAAACGCGTGGGAGAAAAAAAGACAATTTGAGAAACTGGCAAAACAACACGGTACGCCATGTTATGTATTCGACGAAAAAGCTCTCCGCGAGGCCGCCCAAGCATATAAAAATGCCTTTCTGCGATATATTCCGAACATGAAGTTCTATTACGCCATGAAGACGAATCCTTATCCTTCGATCATGCGTGAAGTCATACGGCAGGGATTCGGAGTGGACGTATCAAGCGCGGAAGAATTGAAAGATGCCCTCGGCTATGGCGCGAAAGAGTGCGTCTATTCAGGCCCGGGCAAAACCGAAAAAGACCTCGCCTTCGCGCTCCAACATGAAAAAAAAGTGATTATCCACTTAGACAGCTTTTCAGAATTGAAACGCCTGAACATGCTTGCCCGTAAAGCAAAAAAAACGATGCGGGCGGGCATACGAGTATATACCTCCTTTCACGGAGAATGGAAAAAATTCGGCATAGACGTCAAGAATCTTTCAAAATTTTGGAACGAGGCGAAACACTTCCCAAATGTCCGTCTGGAGGGCATCCAGTTCCATCTCTCCTGGCAAAAAAATAGCGAGTCCTACGCGGGCATTATAAAAGAACTCGCGGAGCACATAAAAAAATTAAGCAGGAAGGAGCGCGGCGAGATCGCCTTCATTGATATCGGAGGCGGATTTTTACCACATATGCGCGAAGGATATTACCCCTGGCAGACCCCTCTCGGAAGTATCGCGGAACAAACGCTGAAAAAAAAGAGGAAAGAAATATTCAGGGACTCGTATCTCATCACAGAATCAGTCCCGCCCGAAGAATACGCAAAAGGCATAGCGAAAGCAATCCGCAAGCATCTTGATCCTCTGGTCTCTTGTACCTACATAAGTGAACCCGGAAGAATCATTTCGACGTACGGCATGCATATCCTCCTCCGTGTCGCGGATGTGAAAACAAGAGAAAACGTCATCATGGATGGAGGAATGAATATGATAGGGTGGGAACGATTCAGTTATGAATACTTTCCGGTCCTGAATCTGACCCATCCATCGAAAAAAGAAATTCCCTGCGTCATGTACGGACGTCTCTGCCTCTCGGATGAGATGGATCACTGGGGCTACACCTGCTACGCCTCAAAAATGGAAGAAGGGGATCTCGTCGTGGTGCCGAATCAGGGGCATCTCACCTACGCCCTCGCTCAAAACTTCATCCATCCTATCCCGCCGGTATATAAGTTGCCAGAATGAATTTTGGAAGATAGAATGGCTAAAGGAAAATAATCGAGATAAAGCCACATTAGCAATGAAAGTTTGCCCAGGAAGGGTCCCGCAAAGCGGGATTGCTCTTTGTAACCAAAGTTTTGAGCCGGAGTAGCTCAGTGGTAGACCTGCCCGCCATCGCCCGAGCCCGTGTAGCTCAATTGGCAGAGCAACTCTTTTGTAAAGAGTAGGTTGTCGGTTCGAGTCCGACCATGGGCTCAGGCGAGGGCAGGCGGGGCAACTGTTTTGTAAACAGTAGGTCG
>JAUYPG010000027.1 GCA_030695805.1 Nanobdellota archaeon | reverse complement strand
TTCGCGCGCGTGCCCGCCGAAGCTCGTAGCGATAGCGAAGATGCGAAGGAGGGAATAAGGGATGTAAGGAAAGGTAAGTTTTCAGAATTTTCTGCTCAATTGTAGATTTTGCGCATTTGTAGTATTATTTACACATGGTTAAAGGACCTAAAATAGACGAAAAAAAGTACAAAAATGCCATTTTGTTCTTCGCTAAGAAGATCCAAAATGGCACGCTCGGAAAGCTGAAGCTGATGAAGCTTCTATATTTTCTTGATTTTGATTTTTTTGAAAAGTACGGCCGTTCGGTTACTGGGGATGAATATCTTCGTTTTGAATATGGACCTGTGCCGCGGATGGGAGAAAAAATCCTAAAAGAGATGAACGGTAAAGAAATCAAAATTACCAAGCGCAAAATCGCCGATGGATTGAATGATCAACTGCATATTGAGGCATTGAAAGATTTTGATGTAAATGTCTTTACAAAAGAGGAATTGCTTATGTTGGGAGAGGTGGCTGATAAATGGGAAAAATTTGCCGGCGCGGAGATGAAAAACGCAAGTCATGGGGAGGCGCCGTGGATCGCCACAAAACCAAACGACATTATTGACTATAATCTTTCGTATTACCGCAATAAGTATGCCGAGATGGAACGGCTTTAGTATGATATGGAGATCTCTCGGCATGGCGATGTTCAAAAAGATTTTCGGGCGCTAAGGCGTTCTGCCGCGCCGCAAGAATCGCTTGAGGCGTGGGAACGCCTTTTTTGTTTAAAGGGATTAGGAGAAACACCGGCAATTGATTCTTTCCCCGGGTTTGGCGCGCGAAAAATTTTCAAAGGGCGCGTTGTGCCGCTCAAAGAAAATATCGGTAAATCAAAAGGATATAGAGTCATTTTTGAAATGGTTGATGAAAATCATTGTATAGTTTTAGTTTTTTCCAGACACGGCATATACCGCAATGAAGCAGAGCTCATTGCATTAATAAAAGAACGCCTTAATTAAAAATCCCCGCCTACCGGCAGACGGGCCTCTTCCGCCCATTGCCGAGCCTCGCACCAGAAAATAGAAAATGGGGGGGGGTCAGCAACCACTTAGTTGGGTATCGTTTTCGACACCAAACGAACTAAAGTCCGCGAATACGAAAACTAAACCGACCAGCTGGTTCATGGCTCCCCACCATCTCACGCCGGAGGGGTTAAAAAATTTTCGGTACATGTTCTCATAGGACAATTCTATGGAATTGTCCTATGACTATCAAAATCGTCTCCCCCGCCCCTCAAAAAATCGTCCGCTCCCGCTTCCGCAAAACCAAATTCCTTACATCCCTTATTCGCGCGAATAAGGGATGTAAGGAAAGATAAGTTTTTAGCGTTTAATTGATACAATCTTTTTTAGCGGTGACGCTGACTTTCTGGCACTGGTGGAGATGGCTATTTTGACTTGAGAGACATACATGAATTTTGGGGTAAAGATTTAAAACACCGCGGAAAATGAGTATATTAACGAAAGCCACCCTCAATTAAGAGGGTGGCCCTAGGATGTATAACCCTAACGGTTCTATGTCAGAACCGAAAGACACTATTAGTGTAGCAAGCGCCCGGGAGAAGTCATAGTTGTTTCGTTGTTTTTTTCTTATTTTAGGGGTATAATGGAGGGCAATGCTTGACGTGGTAACTATCGGGACCGCGACGCGCGACGTGTTTATTACAGGCGAGGAGTTCGCGGTGCTTCGGGACCGTACATTTCTTGAGAAACTCGGCTTTCGCACAGAAGAAGCGGAGTGTTTTGCTTTGGGAGCAAAGATGGATATCGAGCGTCCTACCATGACGTTGGGGGGCGGGGCCGTAAACACCGCTTTTACATTTTCTCGCCTCGGGTTTCGCACGGGCGCCTGCTTTAAGGTTGGAAAGGATGAGTTCGGGGAGGGGATTATTCGGGACGTAAAAAGCGAAAAGGTTATCCCTTTTGCTTCTTTTGACGCAAAAGAGGGAACGGGATACTCGACCATACTTTTAAATCCGAACGGGGAGCGCACGGTGCTTGCGTATCGCGGCGCCTCGAATACGATCATGAAGAAAGACATTCCCTTCTCGCGCCTCAAGGCAAAGTGGGCATATGTCGTCTCCGGTCACCTTTCTCTCGCGCTTCTTCTTTTTGTAGTAGAGCAGATGAAGCGAGAGGGGGCTCGCGTGGTCCTTGCTCCTTCGGCATTTCATATCGGGATGGGGATGCGGAAGCTTCAGCCCGTATTTCGAAACGTTTCCGTGGTTCTCATGAACCGCGAGGAGGCGGCGCGCCTCACAAGCGAGCCGTATGAAAAAGAGAAGCAGATTTTTAAAGCGCTTGACGGCGCCGTGGACGGAATCGCGGTCATGACCGACGGACCGAAGGGCTCGCTTGTTTCGGACGGGAGGTATTTGTATCGCGCGGGCGTATTCGAAGAGAAAAAACTTATTGATCGGACCGGAGCCGGGGACGCGTTCGGCGCCGGATTTATTTCGGGCCTTATGGAGAAGAATGATGTTTCCTACGCGCTCCGGTTGGCATCCGCAAACGCGACCTCTGTGGTAGAGGAGGTCGGCGCGCGGGACGGAATACTCACGAAAAAAAAATTCGGAGACAAGAGGTGGAGGTACCTGGATTTGGACGTGGAACCGCTATAAGAAAATTTCTAATTTCTAATATCTAATTTCTAATGCATGAGTGAAGCGCATGAAAAATTGGCACGCATATTGCGGACCGATAAAGATAATATTTTGAAGATTGACGAGCGGTGTTCCGAGGTAACTGGCAAGAAGGGAGTTATTGAGGGCCTTGTCGGAGAGAATGAAAAGCGAATTTCGGAGCATCTCGAGATGTTAGGGATTTCAAGAGACGCCTCTTCAAAAGAGGTGTTTGCCTCGCTTGTCGTAAAAGCAGAAAAGGATGAGAAACGCCTGAGGGCCGCGTTCGGAAATCCGGACGCTTCAAAACCGGAGGATTTGACGCGCGTACTTCAGGTAATTCAGGGCGTTGTGGGCTCAAAAAAAGGATTTTTTCTGAAAGAAGAAAAGGCGCGAGAGTTTTTAACCAAAGAGCCGCCCAAGAAGGTAATAGAGTATCTTGGGCATTCGTCGGTTCAAGAGATGCTCGAAAAAGAGGATTTGTTTGAGATATACAGCGCGCTTCGATTTGTTGAGGACGCGGAATGGATGAACGGCGTATTCTTCAGGCAGTATGAAACGCTTACGCCAGACGATTTTGAGGAGCGGGAGATTCGTCTCAAGGTTTTGGATAAAAAATGGCTCCGAGCCGCGGATCATTTTTTGAAGCATAAGTTGCATAACATCTCTCATCTGAAAGAGATGGGGCTCGTGTTTGTGATTCCCGCCACGTTCGGTATTTCCGGGGAGATATTACGCATGACGAGTTTGATCTTCCATTATTGTTCCGAGGTGCCGTATTATTCGGATATGTTTCGCACAATTTCCGAGATCTGGGCCTCATTTGCTTCAAATCTTACCTCTCTTCTTCGGGGGGATGTGATTGACCGAAATCCGCGAGCGCGCGAGCCGGAAGAGAATCGGGTACTCTGGCTCGTCGTTCAGCGATATCTCGCGAAGGACGATCCGAATGACTGGCGGCTTTTCGTCCCTCACATCAATCCGGAGGCAATCCACTGGCTCCGGGCTGAGGAAAATTTGATTGAAGCCCTTCGACTCCGCCAGCTGGCGGACAAGGGTAAAATTAAGACCAATGAATTAGAGTTTTGGTCGCGCATGGATTGGGTGGGGGATTTTTTCCGCGATGACGACGGCAATGATATTTTAATCAGTTTTGACCTTGTTGACGTTGTTATGTCGCTTGTGAAAAAAAAGGAATACGCGAAATTTTTGTATCATCATGAGGAGGCGTTGTGGAACAAGATATTCATGGAGTATTTCGGGCGGGAGGGGCTCGTGAAATTTTCGCAGGAGCATTTGTTACGGGGGTACTTTGAAATTTAATAGGAAGCGGCGTTTTTCGTGATATACTGAAGGCATATGGAGAATAGTCAGATTGCGCGCAAGGGGCCCGAAAGCCGAGATATGAGATCGGTTGAACGCGCGGGGCGTCTCCGCAAGGAAATCGAGGACGCGCTGAAAGATCCCGCGGAGATTCCTATTATCCGTCTCGTTGACGAACTTGTTGAATACGCGTATGTGATGCGATCTTCGGATATTCATATTGACCCCGAGACAGATCGTCTGCGCGTGCGGTTTCGCATTGACGGGGTGATGCAGGATATTTTTTCGTTTCCAAAAGAGATACATTCCGAGATTATTACCCGCATCAAGGTCCTCTCTTCGCTTCGAACCGACGAGCATCAGGCGGCTCAAGACGGGCGTTTTCGCGTACAGGTTGGCGGCATTGGGGATGTTGATGTGCGCGTTTCAATCGCGCCAACGTATTATGGAGAAAATTGCGTGATGCGGATTTTGGCTGATGAGGCCTATGGTTTTTCTTTGGATACCCTTGGGTTTTCTGGGGTTAATTTGGAGAAGGTGCGGCGCGGGATTCGGCGGCCATACGGCATGATTTTAGTTACCGGTCCCACAGGATCCGGCAAAACAACAACGCTCTACTCGGTCTTGCGGGAACTGAACACT
This sequence comes from Nanobdellota archaeon, assembly GCA_030695805.1. Taxonomy (GTDB): domain Bacteria; phylum Patescibacteriota; class Minisyncoccia; order UBA6257; family GWB1-50-10; genus JAUYPG01. Next base: position 11,656 of record JAUYPG010000027.1, on the reverse strand, counting down.
CCCGCGGTTTCCATCATTACGATTGAGGACCCGATAGAGTACTCCATTGAAGGCATTGATCAGATTCAGGTGCATCGCCAGACAAACCTTACGTTCGCGGAAGGGCTTCGGTTCATCTTGCGTCAGGATCCGGATATTATTATGGTCGGTGAGATTCGAGACAAGGAGACGGCAAACATCGCGGTAAACGCGGCAATGACCGGACATCTTCTTGTGTCCACGCTTCATACGAACGACGCGGCAACGACTCTGCCCCGGCTTATGGATATGGGCGTGGAGTCCTTTCTCATTGCCTCGACGGTTATTGTCGTTATTAATCAGCGCTTGGTGCGTCAGATTTGCAAGGACTGCAAAGAGGAAAAGCGTTTTACGGATGAGGAGTACGCGCGTTTGGCCAAGCTTATTTCTGAACGCGTTTTAGGAGGCAAGAGGACGTTTTATGAGGGCAAGGGGTGCGAGATGTGCGAGCATTCCGGGTATCGAGGGAGAATCGGAATTCACGAGGTGCTTGAAATCACGGAAGAAATTCGGACGTTTATCATGCGGCAGGCAAACGCGGACGAGATAAAACAGGCCGCGATTCGCGCGGGGATGATTTCTATTTTAGAAGATGGATTTGAGAAGGCGCTTCAGGGCATTACCACCATAGAAGAAGTACTTCGCGTTTCGGGGGAATAATAATTTTTATGATTGCGTTTTTTCAATCGGTGCCATTGCAAGAAAGGATTAATTTCGCGCGGCATCTGCATCTTATGATAAAGAGCGGGGTCTCGCTTCCAGAGGGGCTTCGACTTCTCGCGGAGCAGACGCCCTCAAGGTCGCTTCGTCGCATTATTCAAGGGTTTATCGCGGAGATTAATAAGGGCAGGTTTCTTTCAGAGGGGCTTCGAGGCCACGGGAAGATTTTTGGAGATTTTTTTGTGAGTATTGTTGAGATTGGGGAGCGAAGCGGGAATCTTTCAGAGAGCTTGCTCTATCTCGCTGAAGAGCTTGAAAAAAAGAAATCGCTTCAGGGCAAGGTGAAGACCGCGCTTATTTACCCCGTCATTATTCTTTGCGCGACCGTCGGCATTGTGCTTTTTCTCGTGTTTTTTGTATTGCCGAAGATTTTGCCGCTTCTTACCGATTTGCGGGTCGCGCTACCTCTTCCCACGCGTATGCTCATTGTGTTCGTTGATGTTGCTTCCGCGTATTGGTTTTTGATTCTTCCGTTATTTTTTATGTTGCCGGTTGCCGTTCATCTTTTGTTGCGCGTGAAATCCATTCGTCTTTTGTATGATCGCGCGCTTCTTTTCACGCCCGTGATTCGAGGGGTGGTCGTGGGGGTTGTGATTGTTGATTTTACGAGATCGTTCGCGCTCCTGATGCGGAGCGGGGTCGCGATTCTTGAGGCGCTTGAGGTCTCTGCCAGGAGTTTGCGGAATACCGCGTATCGAGCGGAGATAGAACACGCAATTGGGTACGTGCGGAGAGGGGAGCAACTTTCTTCGTACTTGCGTACGCGGCGGGGGTTTTTCCCTCCCATGGTTGCAAATCTGATTAGTGTAGGAGAGACAACGGGCAATCTTGAGCAAAATTTATTTTATCTCGCGGAATACTATGAACGAGAAGTGGATGAGCGGGTTAAAAATTTGACCGCGACACTTGAGCCGCTTCTCCTTCTTTTTATGGGTCTTTTGGTGGGGTTTGTCGCCATCTCTATTATTCTCCCGATTTATCAGGTCTCTACGCCTAATTTATAAGCCAATGCGCTCTCGTATGAAAAGCGGTGCCGGGTTTACGATTATTGAGATAGTTCTCGCGATGGGGATTTTGGCTTTGATATTCGGAGTCGGCGCTCCGCTTCTTGCGGACGCGTATCGGGATATCGCGCTTCGGACGGAACACAAGCGCTTTGTGAATCTCCTGCGGCGCGCCGAGCGTTACGCGTTTTCTAACCACGCGGCATCTTCCTACGGACTGCGGATTCTTGATGACTCGTTTGTTTTTTTTCGCGGCTCTTCATACGCGGATCGTAACGCGGCATTTGACGAGATCTACGCGCGGTCCGACACGATCCTGTTTTCTGGACCTTCGGAGATTGTATTTTTTGCTCCCACAGGGCTTCCTTCCGGCGCGGCCTCATGGGATCTTTTCCAAGGAGATACCGAGATAGCTTCGGTAGTATTAAATGAATATGGCAGAATCACATGGTAAGGGTCAAATTTTAATAGAGGCGCTTATAGGCATGGCGCTCTTGGCGCTTGGCATGGGCGTTGGCGCGCTTCTTATTTTTGGCGGATCACGAACTCTTTCCGACAGGGCGCATGCGTCTCGCGCGCGGTTGTTCGCGGAGGAGGGCGTCTCCGCAACGCGCTCTGTTATAGAGAGGGATTGGGAGAGTGTTTCTCCAGGCGAGCATGGACTTGCGCTGATCGCGGGGGAGTGGCAATTCGCCGGAACATCAGATACAAATGGGATGTTTACGCGCGTTGTTGTTGTTTCGTCTTCAGGTCTTTATGAGAAAGAGGCGCGTATTCGGGTTTCTTGGAGCGTTGCGGCGGATCGGAAACTTTTTGTGGAGATGCCGACGCTTTTTAGCAGGTGGAAGGAGGCGGTTGCCTCTGGCGGAGGTCCCGGGTCTGGAGAGGGGTCTCCCTTGTCAGGCGATTGGACGCGTCCAAAGACGATTGGCACGGGTGATGTGATCCCATCAGGGCGGAAGGGGGCTGACATTGTTCTTCGTGGTACCTACGCGTATCTCGCGACCACGCGAACAGGGAGCAGTGATTCGTTTACTGTGTTTGATGTTGCAAACCCCGCAAGTCCCGCAAGGGTCGGTGGATATGACACCGGGGACGACCTTACATCTCTTGCGGTTGCCTCTCGTTATGCGTATGTGTCGTCGGTCTCGAATAGCAAGGAATTTTTGATACTTGATGTTTCTCTTCCTTCCGGCATAGTAGAGACGGGCTCGCTTAATCTCTCTGGCGCTGAAGACGCGCTTACAGCGTATTATGATGGAAGGTACGCGTATGTTGGTCGGCAGGCAGGAGCGGCAATAGATGAGTTTGTGGTGCTCAATGTGTCGAACCCGTCATCCCCATCGGTGGTTGGAAGTTTTGACGTGGGCGCGAGTGTGCGCGATATATATGTGTTGGAGGATACGGCATATCTCGCGACAGACGTTTCCGGGAAGGAACTCATGCTTTTGGATGTGTCTTCGCCGACCCCTTCGTATCTTGGTTCGTTTAGCGCCCCTCTCGGAGACGCGGGAGCCGGCCGATCGGTCTTTGCTCAATCGAAAACGCGCGTATTTTTTGGGACGAGCGAGCGCGTGATTGTCTTGAATACGGCTTCGTCTTCGAATATTATTTCGTATGGGTCGTTTTCTACGGGCGGCTCTGTGAATGATCTTGCGGCTGTGGGACGGTACGTGTTCGCGGTTACCAGCAATTCTAATTCGGAGCTTTTTGTGCTTGATGTTTCTTCTCCCGCGTCAATTGTTGAAATTAGTTCGTTTAATTATCCGCAGGACGGGGTAGGAGTTGATTATGAAAATAATCGAGCGTATGCCGCGGTGCGCTCGAATGATGTGCTTCGGATTGTTGGGCCCGGGGATTGAAGTTCCTCTCATGGACGACGAATTATGCGCAAATACACACATACATATTTACGGACAGAGGAGGGCCTCACTCTTTTAGAAGTTCTTCTGTATTCCGCGATTTTAGCGATTTTTTTGAGCGCGGCGTTTCTCGCGGTTCAGCAGATGTTTTCATTTCGCGCCGCTCTCGAATCCCGCCATGAGATGATCGCAAACGAGGAGCTTGTGGGAGAGCGTTTGCAATGGATCATGTTGCAGGCAAGCCGCATAGAAGAGCCCGCGCCAGGAGCAACCTCCTCTCTTCTTCGTATCGCGACATTTCAGTCGAGCACCTCTCCCGCGGTATTTTCATTTTCAGATGGGCAGATATTTCTTTCTCTCGCGAGCAGTACCGCTCGCGCGCTTACGAATAATCGAGTGCTTATTGAGGGGTTTGAGGCAAATCACGTTTCTTCAGCCGCGGTTTCTTCCACTCTCGAGGTAAGGATTCGATTGCGCGATAGGGCACGATCCGGGGCAACGTCGTCAATTATATATACGTTTCCCATTTTTTAAGTGATATATATGAATATTGAACATACCAATCGTTCCGATGGATTTGTCGCTGTGGTGAGCGCGATTATTGTATCCGCGCTTGTGCTCGCGATCGCGGTGTTTGTCGGGGTTAGCGGTTTTTTTGGATACGAAGATACGCAGGCGCTTGAGCGGAAAAGCGCGGCTGTCGCGTCCGCCAATGGGTGTCTGCGGCACGCGCTTCTGTATCTTGCCTCTGGCGCGTATGAGGGAGGAGAAACGATAAATATCGCCGGTTCAGCGTGTGAGGTTTTGCCAATCATGTTTGGGACGAGTACCATAACAATTAAGGCGAGCTCCACAGTCCGGGGCTCGGTCGTGAATCTGCGGCTTGTGGTGGATAGTTATACTCTCGCAAAGGTGCGCATGGAGGAGTTTTGATGAGCATTACGACGCGGGCGAATATGCATAAACATACATTGTGTTCCCTTACGAAAAGCGGTGCTGGGTTTACCATGCTTGAGCTTTTGCTCGCGCTTGGCATCATTTCTTTTTTGATGGCGAGTATTATTGTGGTGTTTCGTCCCAATGTTTGGTTTGCCGGGGCGCGCAATAATAAGCGGACCTCGGATACGCACGCGCTTTTGAACGCGATTGCGACAAGGAGGGCGGATAATAAGGGCATTTTTTCCTGCGTCTCCGGAGAGTTTCCTTCCGCACGAACGAGGATGAGCTCGGGCATGGGTGGATATAATATCGTGCCGTGTCTGTATCCCGCGTATTTGCCTGGGGTGCCGCGAGATCCAAATGGAGTCGGAGTATATTATACGAGCACGTCGAGTTATGATTTGGGATATGAGGTGTGGCAGGATAGCGTAACGGGACGAGTGACAGTAGGGGCGCCATTCGCGGAACTTGGCGAAGTGATTTCCGCGGTTCGATAATATGGAAAATCAAAATATTACAAAAATTATTATAGAAATTCGAGCAGGAGCCGGAGGAGACGAGGCCGGGCTTTTTGCCGGGGATCTCACGCGGATGTATCAGAGGTACGCCGAGAAGCAGGGATGGAAGTTTTCCGTGGTTGATTCGAGCGAGAGCGCGGGCGGAGGGGTTAAGTCCCTTGTCGCTGAAGTAAGCAGTCCTTCGACAAGTCATTCGACCCTGAGGGTCTCAGACCCGATGGGCTCAGGAACTACATTATATAACGACTTCAAGAATGAGTTCGGCGTGCATCGGGTGCAACGTGTGCCGCAAACCGAGCGGCAGGGAAGGATTCATACCTCAACCGCATCGGTCGCGGTTCTGCCTTTCGTTGAGCCAACAGCAGTTCAGGTTCGGGATGGCGATTTGGAGGTTACTTTTTCCCGCGCGGGCGGGCCGGGCGGACAGAACGTGAACAAGGTGGAGACGGCTGTCAGGATTTTGCATAAGCCGACTGGGATTGTTGTTGGGTCGCGGGTTGAGCGATCCCAGCACGCGAATCGCGCGCTTGCCATGGAGATTTTGCGGGCAAAGTTATACGAGGCGCAAAGAGAGCAGGCAGTGGGTTCGATTGATCAGATTCGGCGCGAGCAAATCGGTACTGCCGATCGTTCGGAAAAGATTCGTACCTACAACTTTCCGCAGGACAGGATTACCGACCATCGAATTAACAAAAAATGGAGCAATATCGAAAAGATTCTGGACGGTGACTTTGGGAAGATTGTGAGGGAATTTCGGGAAGCAGTCGGATGATTTACGTGTGAGGATTTTTTACTATCTTTAGCAAACGGCCGTCTGCTAAAGATAGGTTTTATGATATACTTAAGCCATGCGTGGTTTGAATGATAATAGCGCGAAACATTTTCGCAGAGATAAAACGGAGTTTGTGCTGGAATTTTTGGGAGGCGTGGTTGATGATATGGTTTCTTTGACGGGAGATATCGCGAGCGCATTTTTCGATTCGTATCCTTCTCGTCGAGGCGGACATTCGCGAGAGAGAGGGTCGTGTGGCAATGGCGCTCCTTCCAGGGAGGAATATCAGAGATTTTACAATATTCTTTCGCGACTTCAGCGGGATGACCTCATTGCTAAAAAGAAACAACACGGAAATCAACTCGGGTGGGGCATTACAAAGAAGGGATTCGCAAAATTGTTTTCCCTTCGTGAGAAGAAGAAATTTTCTCCCTCGCGGGTCGAGTATGTTCCAAAGAAAGATTTAACATTTCGAGTCGTGATTTTTGATATTCCCGAGCGGGAACGGCATAAACGGGAGTGGCTTCGGAGCGCGCTTCTTGCGCTTGGTTTTTCCATGTGTCAGCAGAGCGTATGGGTGGGAAAGCAGAAAATTCCGAAGAAATTTCTTAAAGATCTTTATGACCGGGAGATGCTTTCTTACGTGCAGATATTTGAAATTACTAAGCAAGGCAGTTTGGAGCGAATGGTGTAGTGCTACTATCTTTAATAGACGGCCGTCTACTAAAGATAGTAAATATTTTTTTATTTTCGTCTACGAATACCTCGTCCCGCCATGGCGGGACGAGGTTGCTATGCGAAGGCGAGCATAACCTCCTCGAGCCCGAGGGCTCTCGGAGCCGAGGGCCCGAGTGAGCTTGCGACGAGGGGTTACCCTCGGCAATACCGCACCGCAAGCGGTGCGGTATTTTTATGACTTATATATCGGATTTAGTACGCGGATTTAGGAAAACAGCGGAGCGGAGATGTTTGTGGGCGTAGATTAAAATTATATAAACAAAAACCCATGGCTGGGATTTTTGTTTTATGAACTCTCCAGAACGTTGATGTCTGCCTGGAACTTCTGGGTTTTCTGAACCACGGGCTCGCCATAGACCCAGCGGTAGGTATACCAGCGTCCTCCGGAGTAGTATTGCGAGGCGGCGCATCGCTCAATCAAAACCTGTGTGTCCGCTATGTGCTTGTTTTCATTCACATAGTTTCGGCACGAGGCAGAGCTTAAGGAGTCCTTCAGATAGAGCGCGGTTCCGGCAAAGGCGTCAGCATTATTCCATGGGTTCGGGGGATTCGATCCCGTTACTTTTTCTATGGCGGATTCATAGAGTTTCCATGTGGAGGGGATGAACTGGGCCGGGCCCATGGCTCCTCCGTGCGCGCCGTCCCGTACAATGGGGCAGGAGACGTAGGCGGCACGGGAGGTCTTATCAATACCCAGGCGGGAGAGAAGCCCTTCAAAGATCGGGATGTCTCTCGAGCGCATTACCGTTACCCCTGTTTTTGGATGGATTTCGTTATACTGGCACTGGCCGACGTTTCTTCCAAACGCGGACTCTTGGTTTAGAATCGCGAGGATAAAGGCGGCGCGCACGCCTGTTGCCTTTTCGGCTAACTTTGCGAATTCATAGGCCTTTTCAAAGGTGAGTTCACCGCCGCCGAGGAGCTGGAAGATTCTTCCGCGAATCTGCGCCGCGGTCTCTTTTGATTTTTCAAGAAGTTTTTGATATTCGGATTCCTTTCCCTTGGTAACTTTCAAAATATCTGCTTTTTCTTTTTGCGTGGATTGCACGCCCTTCTTCTGGCTTTGCTGGGCCGTCCTTAGATTTTCATTGTCTTCTTTATCAAGTTCGAGTTCATTTTTCTGGGTTACCAGATTTTCACGGAGCCCCACGATTTCCTCGAGGGCGAGGCGGAGGTTGGTTTGTACTCGTGCGATTTCGTTCATGCTTCCGAAAAAGTCCGAGAGTTCTTTGTTTTTTAAAAGAATTTCCACGAGCCCTTCCTGGTCCTGTTCGTAGAGATTCCGAACCGCTTGCGTCAGGGCATCCTTGTGGATATCAATTTTACGCTCTGTGCCCGTTATGCTCCGCTGGGTTTCTACGATATTCCGTCCTACTTTTTCAATCGTGAGGTCAAGCGCCTTGATCTGGAGATTCAGTTTCGTGATGCGGGAGTTCAAGGAATTGATTTCGTTTTTTAGAGACGCTCCCTGCGTCTTGTAGGTGGTTACCTGCTTTTGCTGTTCTTCAATTTGGCGTTCGAGGTCGGCGAGCTCCGCCTCAAGCTCGGCGCGCGACTTGCCGTCGGTTGAAGATTCTTGCGCTTGCGCCAATGGCAGGGAAAAGAGGAGCAGGATGAGAAGCGCGAGGGCAACGTATTGTTTCATGTCTTTAATTATAGCATATTTGTTGGGATATTGACATATTTTTGTAAGTATGCTATAATAAACACATAAACTGAAATGTGGAATACCAAGGAGAGAGGGTATTCACAGCCAAGAAAAAATGGCTGGGATTCTCTCCCAGCCGCTTGTTCGTATGCGGAATCGGGGGACAGCACATAAACAATATAATAAGAAATTCCTGGAGAGAAAGATGAGGAGGAGAGAGAAAATGACTTGGGGACGGGACGGACAACTTACGTATTTTGCGCACTTTTATAGGCGCAACAAGGTTCGCTTTCCCTTCTCCCCGCGTCGCTTCTCTTCATCTTTCTCTTCGGGATAGTACAATATAGTCATTCTCACGTTCTCAAGAACGTGAGAATGAGATTCTGGGTGGGGTGATGGTCGGTACGCAACCGATGAGCCAACAAGTGATAAGATCAGGGCAACAGGATTTCTCTGTCCCCGGTCTCCGGCAACGGCGTGATAGGGGACGGAGCAATTTTTTTCTCTCTCCTCCGCGTTGTCTCGGTCTCTTTATGGGCTTGGCTCACGGTTGCGTGGCGGGTATCGTCACGATGATTGTTCTTTGAGATTGAAAATTTGTTCGCGGTTTCGTTGGGAGTCTAAAAGTTTCTTTAGTTGTTATCACGTTATTAGTTATTGGGTTATTTGTTAGATTTCCAACGAAGTCGCGGGCATTACGTCTGTGGCTTTGGCCCCAGCCAATCACGGCTGGGAGATTGTACCCGGGTTTGTCCGCCCGAAAGGCGGATACCACCCGCGCCCGGGGAACGAAAGGAGGAAAAAATGAAACAAAATTCGTGTAACTGGTTCGGCCCCGGCTGGTATACTTCAGCCGGTGGATCAGAAGACAGGGACGTCTTTCTGATCGGACAGCCCCGTGACCGTGTCCCTCGGGACACGTGGTACGTGACCCCACGTTGGTACGAAACGTGGGAGCAGTTCACCGACGTTTCTCATTCCGAACACTTCGTGTTCAAGAACGAGATAACGGGTGAATTACTGATCTTCAACCCCCAGTAACTTCTCTGGGATAAAAAAAGAAGTGCAGTCAAATCCAGTGGCCGCCAGGCAAGCCGGCGAGACGAAGGAGGACGCGGGTCCTCATCCGAACCACAAGGAAGAAAAGTGGTGTAGGTCGCCAAGACCGAAACACAATCAAGGCATGGCAACGCCTTGACCCGTGAGTGGGTAGAAGCTCCAAGTTGTCCCCGTCTTGCGAAAATGGTGAGCCAGTGGGAAGCAGAGCCCACCGGGAGCGCCCGATACAGCGCATACGCAGGGTGAGGCGTATGCTTCACCCCTCAATTTGGGGAATTGAGCAGAGGTTCAATTTTCCAAATTGGGTAACTCAAACCCCCCAACGCGCGTCGGGGGGTTTGATATTTGGGATATCGGATATCCTCGTGATATCCGATATCCTGATATTATTCTTTTTGAAGTTCCCTCCTTACGTCGGAACGCTCGGATTCTCTCCTCCCTTTCGGTCGGGAGAATCCGGCGTTTTCTTTTCTTCAGTCGTCGCGGCGGCTTCCGCAACCGGCATAGGCGCTTCTTCAAACTTTTCTTCTTTGTGCTCGGTAATTGTTACAAGCACGGTTTTTGGCTGAACAAGCGCCTTTACGCCTTTGGGGAGCGTTATGTCGCCCACATGGATGGTGTCGCCGTCGTTTTCAAGGGTGTTTAGAGATACCTCAATTTTTGACGGGAGGTTCGCGGGGAGGGCCTCAATTTCAAGTTCGTCGGTTACTTTTACCACCATGAGTCCTTTCTTTGCTCCAGGGGCGATGCCCGTGAACTCAATCGGTACATGGGTTCTAATTTCTTCGTCCATTCGGATTTCATGAAGGTCCACGGAAAGATACTCATCGGTTATGGGGTTTTTTTGCACGCCTACAATCAAGGTTGGAATGTTTCCTTCCTCTGTTTTGATTTGGACAATCGTATGCTCTCCGGCCTCTCCATAGATTTTCTTAAATTCTTTTTTCAAAATCTGCAGGTGCCTGTTTTCTTTTCCGTGGCCGTAGAGTTCCGCGGGAATCCAGCCCGCCTTTCGGAGGGCCTTTACTTTTTTGCCGAGAATTGTTCTTGGGGCGGTTTTTAGTTCCATACTTGACCTCGCCGAATAGCGAATTTCGTACGAATAATCGAATATACGAATTCGTTTATTCGATCCGCCAGCTGGCGGAGATTCGTTATTCGGTGAGGGTTATTTTTTCTTTGGCGTTTTTGGTTTCGCCGCTTTCAATTTCGCGTCAATCACTTTCGGTTTTTTGTTTTGCACTCGGGTAGTTTTCTTTTCTTTCTTTTTCACCACTTTTCCAGCGTTTGCTTTTGAGGCGCGCGCCTTGAAGCGCTCCGCGCGGCCCGCGGTGTCAATGAGCGTCTGCTTGCCCGTGTAGAAAGGATGGCAATTTGAGCAGATTTCCACTGCAATTTTTTCCCGTGTCGCGCCCAGGGTAAAGACGTGCCCGCAGGCGCACTTTATCTTTGCTTCTTTATAATAGGTTGGGTGGATGTCTTTTTTCATAGGTAGACCGATCCGAAACTACGAATAATCCGAATCTACAAATTTATTAACAGGCATAATAGCAAGTGTAATGGTAGGTGGTTTTTTAGGATTTGGCAAGTTTATGCTGGCTCTTGATATAAAAAGGGTGAGGCGATATTGTAGAGAAAGCAGAGGTGTCGTGAATTCTCGCACTAGAAAGGAGCTAACCATGCCTCCTAAGGTTCTGATTGTCGAGGACCAAGCAATTGAGCGTCGCGAATTCCATAACATGTTCGCGGACGCGGGGCGGGACTACGTCCTTGTTGACGCCGAGAACTCCGTCGAGGCACGGAGGATGGCGCAAGAGGAGGCGCCGAACCTCATTATCCTGGACGGCATGTTCCCAGAAGATGAGAAGTCCCGTGTGCGCTCTGATGCGGGCATTCGTCTTCTTCGTGATTTGCGGAATGAGCAGGCGACTGCTCGTATTCCAGTGGTTTTTGTAACTGGAATGAGTTGGGAGAAACTTTCCGAAGAGGAGCTCGGGCGTCTCGGGGTATATGGATGGTTTAGGAAGGGGCCCCGCGGCTTGGAGCTCAAGCGCTTCTGGGAGGCGGTTGACCGAGCTCTGGTATCCGCCGCCGTTTCCTAACTTCTGTCGGGACTTTCGTTACGTAACATCGGGGTAGACCAGTGGTCCGCCCCGTTAATTTCATTTGACATTCTTATTTCCTTCTATACAATACATAATGCTCTGAAGTGGGTATTTTTTTCTGCCTGACTGGTCTTTGAAAATTTAGTAAACAAGCCAATAAGTAAATAGTAAAAGAGTTTTTTTGTCATCCCAAGATGACTCTTAGGAGTCTTTTTGAGGATTTGATCCTGGTCCAGGACGAACGCTGGCGGCGTGGATAAGGCATGCAAGTCG
>JAUYPG010000017.1 GCA_030695805.1 Nanobdellota archaeon | reverse complement strand
CCTGCAATCCCGGAAACACGGCCTTGTCTATCGCATCCGCGATTGTGAGTGGGTTTGAATTTTTAATTTTGATATTTGAATTTGTTTCGGATTTCGGATTTCGGATTTCGGATTTCCGCGAGAATATTATCGCGGATCTCGGCCCCCGCAAGGTCTTATGAGTCGTTGTGGTTACAACGTCCGCGTATGGGAAGGGGGAGGGATACGCGCCTCCCGCAACAAGTCCGGCAAGATGGGACATATCAACAAATAAATACGCGCCCACCGCGTCCGCGATTTCGCGGAATTTTTTCCAATCAATAACGCGCGGATACGCGGTGTATCCGGCAATAATCATTTTCGGTTGCTCCCGCTTCGCAATCTCCATGAGTTCGTCGTAGTCGAGCATTTCGGTGTCTTTTGAAACGCCGTAGGGAATCTGGTTCCAGATAATACCTGTGGCGCTTACCTTGTGCCCGTGCGTTAAGTGCCCGCCCATGGAAAGCTGCATACCCATGACTTTTTCTCCGGGCGGCACAAGCGCGAGATACACGGCGAGGTTCGCCGGAGAGCCGGAATAGGGCTGGACATTGAGCGACCACTCCTCAGGCGAAAGCCCAAAAAGAGAAAGTCCGCGCGAAATCGCGAGCTCCTCCAGTTCGTCCGCAACGCTGTTGCCTTGATAGTACCGCTTTCGCGGGTACCCCTCCGCGTACTTATTCGAGAATACGGACCCAACCGCCCGCAACACCTCCGGCGAGGTGTAGTTTTCCGAGGCAATCAGATCAATCGTCTCCCCCTGTCTCGCAAGCTCCTTTTTGATAAGTTCATCTAGTTCTTTATCTTGCATTGCTATCAGAATATCACACGAGGAAAAGAAGCAAAAGCAAATCCGCGTTCCGCCAGCTGGCGGATCTGCGTTTACGCCTGCATTAATCTGCGTATTAGGAGCGGGGAGGAATAAGAAGCGGAATATAGGCCGCCACAAGCCCCAGTCCCACGATAAGGACGACAATGATTTTCAAAATTTTCTTAAAATCGGTCTTTGGTTCCTTGCTCATATTAAAACAATTTCGCTTGCGTCTCCCTCGGCTCCTCGAAATGAAGCTCCACTCGGGCCATCTCCGGCGTATTCCTCTGCGGCACCCAGAGATATCCCTGCTCGCGGATAAGATCAAAGACCTCTTTCGTCACTCGTACATCCTGAAGGCAGTATTTTTTTAGTTCATCCATTCTTCCTTCGCGGTAATACCGAATGGCGTCAAGCCCGCTTCCGGTTTTTCCGCGCTCCTGCCCCAGGTTCGCGCGGGCGAGTAAGTCCAAACTAATCCTCTTCCCGAGCGCATCCTCAATCTCTTCCAGGATATCATAATGGGGGAGAGAAGAAAGCTTGAAGTGGTAGTGCTTTTCGAGGACCGGCACGTCGAACCCCTTGCTGTTAAATCCGATAAGCATAGCATGCTGTGCCATGGCTCCAAACTTCATGAGTTCGTCTTCTTCAAATGTAAAGTACTCATCTGTATCGTATGAGTAGGCGCACACAAGAGAAACCTCGAGAGCCCCGAAGTTGTCCCTCCCTCCAACATCCTGAAAAGTGTTTTTTGTTTCAAGATCGAAAACGAGTTTGTCCATAGTAATTAGCCACTAGGGTTTAGCCACTAGACGTGCCTATCCGCAACTTTTGACGCCGCGTAACTTTCGGGTTTCGTCTTCGCCTCAAAGTCGTTCGCGCGAATCATACCCACAACCTCCTGAATAAGCGCTCTGGTCGGGCCATTTGATCCCACATCCGCGTGAATTTCAAAATCCCAGTTCATAAGGCCGGAGGACTTCAGTTCCGTGAGCACCGCCTTCGCGACATCAAGGGAAAGAATAACTTCCTGGATGATCCGGTCCCGCAACGTATGAAATTGCCCAAGTTGAACGCGCCGCCAGAAATATCTCCCCCCATTTCCAACGCGATGCACCACAACTGCCGTAACGAAGTCCGCCATCTTTCCCGCCGTCATCTCGGAGTCCGAGCCGATAATGATTTTATACTTGTACTTCGGATTTTCGGTAATAAACCGCGCAATCTCCGAAACAACCTGCGGCACGCCCATCTGAAGGCCGAAGGAACTTAAAAAAGTGAATGTATTCGAAGAATCCATGATATATGTGGGAAGTGTACACTCGCGCCAAAAAGGAGTCAAAATTTATGACATATTTATAAATTCTGCGCCTTGTGTCGCAAGTAGTGGTCCATGATAACAAGCGCGGACATGGCGTCAACAATAGGGACCGCTCTTGGCAAAACGCATGGATCATGCCTTCCGGTTGCCTCTAATATAACTTCTTCATTATTTTTATTTAATGTATGTTGTCGCTTTCTGATTGTTGATACGGGCTTGATAGCAACACGAAAATAAATGGTCTCTCCATTTGATATGCCGCCCAAAGTTCCCCCGGCATTGTTGGTTGCAGTCCCTACTTTTCCCTGGTCATCAATTTGAAACTCATCGTTATGCTGACTTCCTCGCAACCTTACTCCTTCAAATCCAGATCCTATTTCAAATCCTTTTACGGCATTAATGCTCATCATCGCCTTCCCCAAGTCAGCGGGTAATTTGTCGAATACCGGCTCCCCAAGGCCGATGGGAACATTTTTAATGACTCCGCGCACAATGCCTCCGATGGAATCGCCTTCACTCCGTACCGTTTCAATGAGTCGGATCATTCTTTCGGCCGTCCCCGGATCCGGACAACGGACGATATTGGATTCAACGGCATCCATAGTTACGCGATTAAAATCAATATCTGTTGCGATATCTCCAACTTGCTCAACGTAACTTAGAATTTGGATACCAAGTTTTTCTTTAAGATATTTTTTGGCAATTGCTCCCGCGGCTACTCTGCCAAGTGTTTCGCGCGCGGATGCTCTGCCACTCCCTCTCCAGTCCCTCAAGCCATACTTCTTTTGAAACGTATAATCCGCGTGTCCCGGCCGATAGAGGTCTTTTAAGTGGAGATAATCTTCCGGCTTCGCGTCCTTGTTGTAAGCAAGAAGTAAAATGGGCGTTCCCGCGGTTTTCCCGTCCACTATGCCGGATAGGATATGGATTGCGTCATGCTCCTTGCGCGGAGAGGTGATGTTGCTTTGTCCGGGCTTTCTCCGATCAAGTTCTTTTTGAATTTCTTGTTCGGAAATTTCAAGGCCCGGAGGACATCCGTCAACCACGGCGCCGACGCCGCCTCCATGGGATTCGCCAAATGTCGTTACCCGAAACAGATGTCCAAAAGTATTTCCGGCCATGATGTTATTGCTCTAAATTTTTCAATAATGTTTCTTCCATGATGGAAACCGGAGCCGCGCTTCCCGTAAAAAGTTCAAATTGCAGAACGGCCTGGTATAAAAACATTTTATAGCCGTATATTATGTCGCACCCCGTTTTTTTGGCTTCAGTGATAAGTGTAGTTTCTTGCGGATTGTACACAATGTCAAATACGGTAAGATTTTCGTGGAGCATTTCTTTCGGAACAAGCGTTTCGCCCGCGCCGGACAGCATGCCTGCCGAGGTGGCATTGATAAGAATGTCGCTTTTTTTGACTTCGCTGAGCATAGATAAATCACCGAACCGGGCGCTAGTCGCTTTGGCGAGATCAAGAGCTTTTTCCGGGGTGCGATTCAATATGAGGACATCGGCGTTTTTTTCTTGTAATCCGAACGCTATGGCTCTTGCGGCGCCTCCGGATCCCAATAAGACGACTTTCTTTCCGGAAAGCGCGGTTGTCTCTTCAAGCGCCCTCATCGCACCCTCGCAATCCGTGTTGTAGCCGGTTAAGACGCCGTCAACATTAAGGATAGTATTGACCGCGCCGATATGTTGCGCCAGACCATGAACTCGGTCAAGAAATTGCATCACCGTTCGTTTGTGGGGAAGGGTAACGCT
>JAUYPG010000016.1 GCA_030695805.1 Nanobdellota archaeon | reverse complement strand
ATCGCTATTGCCAAGCTTTTTTCCCTTACGTTAATAAAGCCCAAAAACATAAAATTGTCAAAAAGGCCGTTTGTGATCTCCTTCAAAATCACCTGGGAGAGCCCGATCACGATGGGACGCTGGATAAGAAGCGTGAGAATCGAAGAGAAGGGATTTACTCCGTGTTTTTTGTAAAGCGCCATGAGCTCAGTTGCCTGACGCTCCTTGTTGTCTTTATGGCGCTCCTGGACTTCTTTTATTTTCGGATGAATTTTCTGAATCAACACCTGTTGTTTTGTGCTTTTGTAAAAAAGGGGGAAGAGGAGGATGCGCACCGCGATCGTAAGGAAAATAACCGCGAGACCGAAATCCTCAAACGCGGCGTACTTATAAATCCAGACGAGCATCTGGAGCATGGGTTCGTAGAAGAAGGTGTAGAAGAAGGAAGACATGTTAAAATTTCTAATTACTAATTACTAATTTCTAATGAGTGCCCGCTTCGCAATCATTGGGTCATTCCGTTATTGGGATTTTATTAGAAATTAGGAATTAGGAATTAGTAATTGTTTCTCGATTTCGTTTTTCAATTCTTGAAATGAGAGGGTTTTCGCGCCCGGATGCGCGATCACAACATACTCTTTCCCCTCGTCTTTTTTTTTGTCTCGCATGATCGCGCGAACCCTGCGCCTTATCTTATTTCTCTCGGTCGCTTTTTTGGAGACCTTTGTCCCCACAACCACGGTAAGCCGCCTTCCCGTTTCTTTTTTCTGTATTTTTATGGTTACGGCTCGCGTCATAAATCTAAAATCTGCCCCTTGCATTCGCTCGGGACAGATTCTTCACTATACAGAAAGTTTCTTTCTCCCCTTTCTCCGCCTTCGCTTCAGCACGTTTTTCCCTCCCGGGGACTTCGAGCGCTTCAAAAATCCATGTGTTTTCGCCCGTTTTCGTTTTTTTGGCTGCCAGGTCCTCTTCATAATTGCTTACGCAGTCCAACACGAACAATGCGAATATGATGCGAACAACGCGAATTTTTTGACTTTTCGTGTTCGTGTTGTTCGTGTGTGATTCGTGTTATTCGTGTTGGCCCTTTATCTCTTATTCACAGGTTATGAACAATTAAAGCACACTTCTTTGTTTTCTTCAACGTTGCAAGGTTTTTCTGCGCCTGTATGATTAGCATACTATACAGAATAAAAAAATAAAACATAGGCATCGGAAACATAAAAAGTCGCATATGAGCATTCAAGACCTTTGGAAAACTGTGCTAGGAGAGATTGAGCTCCAAATTTCCCGCCCCAATTTTCTTACGTGGTTGAAGCAGAGCGAGATTGTGGAGAAAGACGAGAAAAACGGAGTCGTACTTGTCGGGCTCCCGAATCATTTTGCAAAGGACTGGGTGAAATCCAGATATCACAAACTCATCTTGGGTTCCCTCCGAAACCTCGACGGGTCCATACGGAGCATTGACTACATTGTCTTAAACTCTCAAAACGCGGAGATGCTCAAAAAACGCGTTCAGAAAACCCAGGCCTCCGCCTCGGCCGCCTTCCGCCCGCAGGAGCCGCTCCTTGAGCTTCGCATTGACCCGCAGACCAACCTGAATCCGCGATATACACTCGAGACCTTTATCGTCGGCTCGTCAAACGAGCTTGCTCACGCGGCGGTGCAAGCGGTCATTGACGACGTGGGGACCAAGTACAATCCACTCTTCATCTATGGAGGCGTTGGTCTCGGGAAGACCCATCTTATCCAGGCGGCGGGGAATGAGATCCAGGCCCGATACGCGAAGCGAGTCCACGTTCTCTACGTTACGTCCGAAAAATTCGTGAGCGACGTGGTCTGGGCTCTTCGCAATAAACGCATGGACGATGTGAAATCTAAGTACCGTGACGTGGACGTGCTTGTTATTGACGATATCCAGTTTATCGGCGGGAAAACCGCGACTGAGCAGGAATTTTTCTACACATTCAACACCCTCTATGAGCACAACAAGCAGATTATTATGTCGTCAGACCGGCCGCCCGCCGCGATCCCCACCCTCGAAGAGCGTCTGCGCTCCCGTTTCGAGGGGGGGATGATTGTTGATGTGAGCTACCCGGACTATGAGATGCGGCTCGCGATACTGCGCACGAAGATACAGCAACAAAACATCTCTCTGGATGATGGAATTTTGGAACATCTTGCCCTCAAAATTCAAAATAACATCAGGGAGCTTGAGGGGGTGCTGAATAAAATTCTCTTTACCCAGCAATACAAGGGCGAGAAGATTACGACAAAAAAGGTGGATGAGATTATCCAGGAAGTCGCCCACGTTACCTCGAAACACATCACGGCACAGGACGTCATAAAGACCGTCGCGGACTTTTTCGGCGTCTCCCCCGAGGACCTTGTCCAAAGGAGCCGGAAAAGGGAGATTGTAGAACCGCGTCAAATCTGCATGTATCTCATGCGGGACTCCTTAAATCTCTCATATCCTCATATTGGGGAAAAACTAGGGAAGCGGGATCACACAACCGCGATCCACGCGTATGAAAAAATCTCAAAAGAAGTGACCCAAAATCCCCAGCTAAATCAGAAGATCGTGCTTATCAAAGGCCGGCTGCAGAAAGGGTCTTAAAATTTCTAATTCCTAATTTCTAATTACTAATAAATGTGAAATGTCTAAAGTCTAAATTGGAAATTTTAATATATAGTGGGTAAGATATGGACAAATGGAGGAGGGAAAATTGGCGCCGCTTTCCATCCACACCAACCACATAATAATCCACAGGTTTCCTTCTTCTCTTGATTAGAAATTAGATATTAGAAATTAGATATTTTAATTTTGTCCACATATCCACCATGCCTACTACAACTACTAATTTTTTTAATATAACCATATTACGCAGTAAGCTTATTGAGGCGCTGGGGATAATTTCCCACTCCGTGGGTTCCGAGTCGTCAAGTTTGCCTATTTTGCGATATGTATTACTCCGTGCTTCGGGGGGTAGTGTGTTTCTTACTACCACCGATCTTGAGGTTTTGACGGAGTGTTCTTTCTTGGGAAAGGTCTCACAACCCGGAGTGTTGGCGCTGCCTTTTCAGGTTTTTTCGGGGATTGTGAAAAATCTTCAGAATGAGCGTATTACGCTTACTCAAGACGGTCTTACGCTTCATATTCTCACGGATAATTATGAGGCGAGCGTGTATGGACAGAGCGCGGATGATTTTCCTCTTATTCCTTCTCTCGAGACCCCGAAGGCGCGGATGGTTTTCCCAGAGCGGGTTCTTCTTGAGGCCTTTTCTCGCGTCGCTTTCGCGACCCAGCATTCCGACATCCGGCCGGAGATAAGCGGCGTCCGCATTCATGCCGACGGGAACGAGCTTGTATTCGTTGCGACGGATAGTTTCCGTCTCGCGCGCCTTGCTGTCTCTGGCGAGGGGGTTTCTTTTTCCGATGACCCGATTTTTACTCTTCCCATACGGACCGCGCAGGACCTTATGAGAATCCTTACGTCTTCAGACGGGGAAGTTCGAGTTGTCTCTGACGGAACCCAGGTGTTTTTTGAGACGTCTTCGTGGAAGCTTACTTCTCGACTTGTGCAGGGGGTATTTCCAAATTATACCGAGATTATTCCACGCGAGTTCCGTGGGGAGGCGGAATTGAAGCGCGAGGAATTTATTTATGGCGTGAAAATCGCGAGCACGCTTTCCGGACGGGCGAACGACCTTCTTATACAGTCCGGAAGTAATAAAAAATTTCTCGAGGTGCGGGCCTCGGAAAGCACCTTGGGAGAGAACGTATGCAAGATCCCCGCGAAGATTTCCGGAGATCAATTTTCCATTATGTTTAATTGGAAGTATGTGCTCCAGGGGCTCCAGGCCTCTTTGGGCGAAGAGGTGGAGATACGGGTGGGGGGCGCGGACAGGCCGGTTCTTTTTCGGAATCCCCTGGATTCGCGGTTTCTTTATGTTGTGATGCCGATACGGGGTTAATAGAAATTTCTAATTTCTAATTGACCTAATCAAGTCCCAATGAATTAATGACTAATTATTTTCAAACATTTGGGCTTGGTGCTTGATTAGAAATTAGATATTAGTAATTAGTAATTTTAAGCATGGTAATTCTTGGTATTGACCCGGGCACGACGCGGGTCGGGTACGGGCTTATTCGTAAGGAAGCGGGGGGGCTTCAGCACCTCGCGAGCGGCTTGTTTCCTATCCCGCCGGGCGATCTTTCTTCTCGACTTTTTTCTCTTCACGCGGAGGCGAAGAAGATGCTTGTTTCGGCGCGTCCGGATCGGGCGGGGATTGAGCAACTCTATTTTTTTAAGAATCAGAAAACCGCGATCGAGGTCGCGGAGGCGCGTGGTGTTCTTCTTTTTACTTTGGCCGAGGCAGGTGTTCCTATTGTGGAAATTACCCCTCTTCAGGTAAAGCTCGGAGTCGCGGGGTCGGGAAATGCCTCGAAAAAAGCGGTCGCCTCCATGGTATTCCGGTTTCTGGGTATTACTCCACGCTCTCTTCCGGATGATGTTACGGACGCTCTCGCTGTGGCGATTGCGGTTTCGGGGAACGTTCTTTCGCGATAGACGAGAGAAAAGAAAGTCGGTATTATGTCAAAATGAGTTCACGCAAGCCACGCTCTTCTCGGCGTAAGCGCACAAAATTTTTTCTGACGTTTTTCGGGGCGTTTATTTCCCTCGGGCTTTTTTTGGCCTCTCTCGCGGTTCTTTTTATGGTTTTTCTTTCGCGTAATCTTCCGGCTCCGGAGCAGTTCGACGCGAAGCAGGTTGTGGAATCAACGAAAATTTTTGACCGGACCGGAAAGGTTCTTTTGTACGAGATCCATGGGGAAGAAAAAAGGACGGTTATACCATTTTTAGAGATTCCTGACGCGGTGAAGCGCGCGACGCTTGCCGCGGAAAACGCGAGCTTCTATACGGACCCGGCATTTGACTGGAAGGGCATCGCGCGCGCGTTTGTGAAAAACTTGAAAGCCGGAAAGATAGTGCAGGGGGGCTCGACGATCACGCAACAGCTTGCGAAAAATCTTTTTCTTACCCCGGAGCGCACAATCTCTCGGAAGATTCGGGAGCTCATTTTAGCCGTCCAACTAGAGGCGCGATATAGCAAGGATGAGATTTTCGAGCTTTATTTAAATCAAATTCCTTACGGATCGAACGCGTACGGAATCGAGTCCGCGGCAGAGACGTTTTTCAACAAATCAGCGAAGGAGCTCACCCTTTCCGAGGCCGCGGCGCTTGTCGCGGCGCAGAACGCGACAACATATTATTCTCCCTGGGGCGCGCATGTGGATGAGTTATTTCGGCGGCAGAAGCATATTTTGGATCGGATGGCGGAACTCGGGTTTATCACAAAGGAAGAGGCGGAGGCGGCAAAAAAGCAAAAAGTCGTTTTTGTCCGGAATCCGGATGTTTTGAAGGCCTCCCATTTTTCCTTTATGGTGAGGGATTATTTGGTCCTGAAGTATGGCGAAGATATGGTTGTAAACGGCGGGCTTCGGGCTATTACCACGCTTGATTACCGCTTGCAGGAGATCGCGGAGCGCGTCGTGCTCGAGAACGCGGAGCGTAACTCCGAGATGTATGAGGGCAGGAACGCCGCGCTCGTCGCGGAGGACCCGAAGACAGGCCAGATACTTGCCCTTGTCGGCTCCAAAGACCCATTTCGCGATCCGGAGCCCGCGGGGTGCGCTCCGGGCGTGAATTGTAAGTTTGATCCGAGTTTTAATGTCCCTACACAGGGCCTGCGCCAGCCGGGATCGGCCCTGAAGCCCTTCGCGTATCTTGCGGCATTTCGAAAGGGGTATTTGCCGGAGACGATTGTGATAGACGCGCCCACGGAATTCGCGTCCGGCAACCCGAGCTGCCCCGCGCTCGTGGATTTTTCAAACACGAATCCTGAGTGTTTTCATCCGCAGAATTTTGAAGGGACATTCCGCGGGCCGATCTCTCTTGCCACAGGACTCGCGCAGTCGGTAAACGTTCCTTCGGTGAAGGCGCTTTATCTCGCGGGGTTTGATGAGGTCCTCGGCGTCATCCGGGACTTTGGTATTACAACTTTGGGAGAGCGGGGCAGGTACGGGCTCTCACTTGTCCTTGGAGGCGGAGAGGTATATTTGAACGAGCTTGTGAGCGCCTACTCCGCGCTTGCCGAGGAAGGGGTGCGGCACGAGCAGGTGTTTATTCTTGAGGTGCGGGATCGCTCCGGGAAGGTGTTGGAGCGTTATCGCGACAACGCGACGCGCGTTATGGACGCGCAATATCCGCGGATGATTACGCAGATTTTATCCGACGCCGATCTTCGCGCCGGGCTTTTTCAAAATAGTTTGGGGCTCACGATTTTTCCGGGTCGGGAGGTCGCGATGAAGACCGGTACGACAAATGATTTTCGGGACGCGTGGACCATTGGGTACACGCCGAATCTTGTGGTCGGCGTGTGGGCGGGAAATAATGACAATACGGCTATGCAGAAGAAGGGCGGAAGCATTCTCGCCGCGGTCCCCATGTGGAGCGCGTT
The DNA here is from genome assembly GCA_030695805.1 of Nanobdellota archaeon. Taxonomy (GTDB): domain Bacteria; phylum Patescibacteriota; class Minisyncoccia; order UBA6257; family GWB1-50-10; genus JAUYPG01. The sequence goes on along the minus strand of JAUYPG010000016.1, from coordinate 2,061 downwards.
TCTGCGGGAGGCGCTGCCCCTTTTTCCGGCAGAGGGCTTTACCCGCCCTGGGCCGATGCTCGGGAGCCAGAAACCAATGATTGGCGGGCAGTCGGTCTATATACCGATGAAGAACGGCGTATCATATCCCCAGATTCATTCCATCCTTTACTATGTGGACAAGAGCGATCCTCTTGGCGGCTTCCCTCTTGATCCTTCCCGAGATCCGCAGTTCGCGAATTGGGAGGCGAGCGCGCTCCAGTGGGCACGGAATTCCATTCCCGGTTTTGATTCGTCCTATAACAAGTTCGTGCCGGAGGGCGCGATCGCGGAGAGAAAGATTGCGCCAGATGAGGACATTACGATTACCAACATTTCTCCTTCAAACGGAAGTTTTGTGAAGACGCCGTTTCTTATGCGCGCGGACATTGTTTCAAAAGAGAATCTTCGGTCTCTCGAAATGTATTTCAACGGATCCCTTTCGGCTCGCGTAAATTTTTCCGGCACAACGTATCCTTTTCAGTGGTTTGTGTTTGATGCCTTGAAGTCCCAAAATACGGTTCAATTCGTGGTAAAGGACGCGAAAGGGAAGGAGGCGCGGAAGAGCGTGATTTTGTATAACTAGTTTCAAGCGCGGAACTTACGCGGGATTTAACGCGGATATTAACACAGAATACTTTTTTATCAAATTAGAAGCGGCCGCTTCTAATTTGATATTTTTTGTTGGGGATTTTGATTGAGTCCAAAGAGATCGCGAGCATGCATCGGACAATGTTTGAGTTGTTGTGGAGTAACAAAGAAACTAGAAAATAGAATCTAGAAAGTAGTAGCACAACTTCCATTTTCTAGCTTCTAGATTCTTGTGTTATTCGTTCTCATACGCCGTTTCTCGTCTTGGGATGAGGCGCGGGTCCGTGGGGAAGGTTATTGTAAATGTACTCCCCCGGTCGGGCGTTGACTGGACCACAATGTCTCCGCCGTGATTTTTCGCGATATTTCTGGCTACGTAGAGGCCGAGACCTGATCCGTTTGGTTCGAGTTGCTTTGCCTTGCTCCCGCGCGAGAATTTCCTGAAGAGCATTCTTAATTCTTTTTCCGGGATGCCCACTCCGGTATCTTGCACTGTTATTTTTACGAACGGTTCTTTTGGGTCTTTTTCCAGACAGACATTAATGCTCCCGTGCTCGGTATTGTATTTTATCGCGTTGTCTATCAGGTTTCCGAGAGCCATACTAATCCGGTTCGCGTCGCCTTGTATCAGGATCGGTTCCGGGGGAGAGGAGTAGGCGAGGGTCATCCCCCAGGTCTCGGCGATTCGTTTTCCTTCGGAGGCGATGTTTCGTACGAGTTCCGAGAGGTTTATTTCCGTGAACGCGTATCCGAATTTCCCTCCCCCGATGCGCGCGGCGTCCAAAAGGTCGTTTACGATCTTCAGGGAGCGTTCCGCGAGATTTTTACCTTCGTCCGTAATCGGTTTTAGTTCCGCGTTTCCTTCCAGTTCTTTCCCGAGCGTTTCAAAGGCCCAGCCGATCGCGGTTAAGGGGGTGCGGAGCTGGTGGGCCGCCACATCAAGAAATTCCTGCTTGGAATTGAACATCTCATTTTCCATTATTTTGTCGCGAATGATTTTTATGAACCCGAGGTTTTCCCCGTTTTTCCCGGTAAGAGGGGCGAGCGTCGCGCGAATCCGTATTGGCGGCTCCTCTAGCTCCATATCTGTTATCTGCGGCCAGCCGCTTTCGGAAATCTGCACTACAACCGGAGCAAGCGACGGGAAGATGACTTCGACAAGCCCGACAACATTTTTATTTCCTTTCATGTCCGGCGTGATTTTTTGCCCGACCACGTTTTCTTTTTTGATGCCCAAGATGCGTTCCGCGCTTCGGTTTATCGAGATGATCGTAAAATCCGCGGCGTATGTGATAACCCCGTCTTCCAAAATATTTATGAGTTCCTCGAATTCTCTTGTCCCCAGTTCTTCGACGCGTTCTTCTGTTATTTTTTTTCCGAATAAGTTAAACATATTATTTATTCCATGCTTCCCCATGATTTTCCGGTTTTTATCTCTGCCTTTAGGGGGAC
>JAUYPG010000092.1 GCA_030695805.1 Nanobdellota archaeon | reverse complement strand
AATTGCGTATTCCAACTCCTCCTTCTCCCTTCACTCATCCGGAACTCTCACTGAGCGGGCGAAAAGGGCCTGCTCCGCGAACACGCTCATCTTCGGATTATTCAGATTTTCCGCGATGAGAGCATTCAGCGCGGGCGGGCGCCCCGTGACGCTCGCGTAACTTCGGGCAATTCCCTCGTTTGTCGTCATCATTATTATAAACTGCCAGGCAATGTCCGGCATGGGAGACCCGTTTGAAACCGCGTATCCCCAGTAGCGTGAGAGCGCGACCGGATTTTCAGAGCCCTGTTTTTGCGGGGCTTTCGCGATGGTCGGCTCTATGAAACTGTTCCGCGCCGAGATATTTTTGAGGTCCGAGGAGTAGCCCAAAATCATGGCCGCGCGTCCGGTGCCGAAAGCGTCCAGGGAGTAGGGCATTGTATCGCTCCAAGTGTAGGCCGGGCTTTCCGCAACGCCAAATTTTTTATAGAAATCGAGGGCTTGTGTTCCCGCGCCGCTTCTTATGATTGATTCGAGAGATGATCCGCTTGCCGCCGCGTTCTGCAGGGCAAGGAGTCCTACAATGTCCGCGGCGCGTGCCACGGTTTCTCCCGATCCCCCCAAGGCGATTCCCGCCTGTGCTATTGCACCCGTATCATCTTTTTTCACAAGGCGCGGAACAAGTATTACCAAGTCCTCCCATGTTGCCGGAGGAAGGATGATGCCTGCCTGATTCAGTAAATTTCTGTTGTAAATCAAAACCAGCGTATCAATAGAGAGCGGGAGCGCGCCGATATTTCCCCTGTCCACAAAGTCCTCTTCCACGACCCGCGGAAAGAGGCGGCGAAGCGAGAGGAGCGACATCCGGCTCTGCGGGGCAAAGGCGATTTTTTCCTTATTCCGGTCCAGGCCTCTGCTCGGAATCATAAAAATATCCGGCCCCCTGCGCACAGCCAGGGCCTCCAAGAGCTCCATTTCATAGCGCGCCTCGTCGGTAAACTTCCGGTAGGCGATCCGCAGTTTCGGATGCACTCCCTTAAAACCCTCTATCGCCGTCCTGTAGGCGTCTTCGTCATCAAACATCCCCCAGATGGTGAGCGTGCCCTCTACCGCGTTTTCTGCCGCAGTATTCTCCTTCTGAAGTCCGGGGAGGAAGCCCTTCAAAATCAAAAAGAAGAGGAGGGTTATTCCTACTACTCCGCTAATGATAATGAATTGGACCTTATTTATTTGCATAAAATTTTCAATTATCAATTTCCAATTTTCATTGAATTTTCATTGATTCATTAAGTCATTTATTGAAAATTGTAAATTGAAAATTGAACATTTTATAGACATACAATTCCAACCAACTTGTCTCCCGCCTTCAGATTCATAACCCTCACCCCCTGGGTGTCGCGGCTCGTCTTCCTGATGTCTTTCAGTTCGGTGCGGAGCGCCTGGCCCTTGGATGAGAAGGCGATCACCTCTTCCTCCTCGTCTCCCACGATGCGGGCGGCAATGACCTCGCCGGTCTTTCCCGTAACGCGCGCGGTTTTTATGCCCGAGCCGCCGCGATTCTGTATCTTGTATTCTTTCAGCGGCGTCTGCTTCGCGAAGCCGTTTGACATGACGATGAGGAGCTTATAGCTTTTAGCTTCTTTAGCTTTAATTATATCAAGAGCGATTACCTCGTCATCTTTTTTCACGCGGATCGCGGCAACACCCGAGGCCGCGCGGCCCATTGCGCGGGCATCACGCTCTTTGAATCTGATTGCCTGCCCCTTTTTCGTTACGACCACGATCTGGTCCCCCTCGCTGACCATCTTTACCTCCTTTAGTTCATCTCCTTTTTTCAGACCCATTGAGATAATCCCTGTCCGCCGCACGTTTTGGTATTCCGCGAGATATGTTTTTTTTATGAGTCCGTTTTTCGTAACCATAACGAGCGCCTCATGCTCAAGTTCGGCTTCTTTCAAATCCCCCTTATAGGTTACGATCGCGCTCACGCGCTCCTCCTGCGGCACCTCAAGAAAATTCTGGATGAGCTTGCCCTTTGCCACGCGCGAAGCCGCGGGCACCTCATACACCTTGGTCTGAAAGACCTTGCCGCTTGAAGTGAAGAAAAGAATGTTGTCGTGCGTTTCCGCGCCCTCGAAGTGCTCGAGCTGGTCCTCTTCTTTCACTTCAGAGCCGATGAGGCCCTTACCTCCCCGCTTTTGCGCCTTGAAGGTCGAGGGCGGCATACGCTTGATGTATCCGGTGCGCGTCAAAGTTATGATGGTTTCCTCGTTCGGCACCAGGTCCTCTTCGCTGAAGTCCTTCAGTCCCGACTTTACGATCTTCGTCCTTCTCCCCTCTCCGAAGGTCTTTTTGAGTTCTCCGAGTTCCTCTTTTATAATGCCTACAATTCTCTTTGGAGTTCTCAAAATCTCCTCGAGTTCCTTGATGAGCGTTCTCTTTTCTTTTAGTTCGTTTTCGAGCTTTTCGCGTTCAAGCGCGGCGAGCGTGGCGAGGCGCATGTCCAAAATCGCGTTTGCCTGCAGTTCGGTGAATGTGAATACCTTGATCAAGTTCTCTTTCGCGGCTTCGCGGTCTTTGGATTTTTTGATGGTCGCGATAATTCTATCAATCACATCAAGCGCCTTTACCAGGCCTTCCAATATATGCGCCCGTTCTTTCGCCTTTTTCAGATCGAATTCGGTGCGCTTCCGCACTATCTCTTTTCTGTGGGCGATGTACTCCTCGAGAATATCCTTCAGGGAGAGGAGGCGGGGCTGGATGCCACCGACGAGAGCGATCATGTTCATGTAAAAATTTTTCTGGAGATCGGTTGTCTGGTAGAGCTTGTTCAAAATTTTCTGCGGGATCGCGTCTTGCTTCGTGTCCACAACTATGCGGAGCCCCTCGCGGCCGGATTCGTCGCGGATGTCTTTGATCCCCTCGATCTTCTTTTCGGTTACGAGTTCGGCCATCTTTATGATGAGATCGGACTTGTTTACCTGGTAGGGGATCTCCGTGATCACGATCCTGCCCGCTCCTTTGCTCGTCTCCTCGATTTCCGCGACCGCGCGGGTTGGCACGCTTCCCTTGCCCGTGGCATAGGCCTCTTCGATGCTTTTCCTGTCGTAGATGATGCCGCCTGTCGGAAAGTCCGGCCCGGGGACGTATTCCATGAGTTCTTTTATCGTTGCCTCTGGGTGCTCCATAAGATGCTCCACCGCGTCCGTGATCTCCTCGAGATTATGGGGCGGAATGGAGGTGGCCATGCCCACGGAAATGCCCATTGTGCCGTTCAAAAGAAGATTGGGGAGCTTTGCCGGAAGAAAGCTCGGTTCTTCGCGCGAGGCATCATAGTTTGGATTCCATGTTACGGTTTCCTTTTCGATGTCCGCGAGCATTTCTGTCGCGATTTTTGAGAGCTTTGCTTCTGTATATCTCATTGCCGCAGGTGAATCGCCGTCAATTGAGTTGTGAACAAAAATCCCCGAGCCTAGAAGGAAGTTGTGATGCTCATTTATTGTAATGTCATATACGTCTTCTCGCTTTCGCAGAAATTGCACCATCTTTACTTTGTGGTTGTGCGTCTTTGCCTCTCTTTCGATTTCGTCAAAATTTTTAAAATAACAGAGGGCTCCTGCCAGCGATGGGATTCCGTTGTTTGCCCGTTTTTCCGCGTAAAGACGCGGCGTTAATCTTTTATATTCTTTCAGAATTTTGTTCGCGTATCCCAATATTTTGCTTCGCAGGACTCTTTTTTTGTATTCCGGATTTTTCCAGTTTTCCCGCAGAGAGGCCCCCGCTTTTTCAGCCATGTCCCGAAAGTGCTGCGGATTCTTGCTTGCCATTTCTTTCCCTCTTTCTCTTGTGAGTTCAGTTATTTTTTTTCTGAATGCTCCATCTTCCCATTGTTTTTTTGCCTTGGCAGCGTGAAGTTTTCGCGTTTCCTCGTTTTCCCATAGCTTATTCGCCATTTTTGAAAAATGGTCTTTTCCGTATTTTTCCCTATATTCAGGATTTCTCCAAAGGTTCTTTGTGATTTCGCTCTGTCTTGCTTTCCATATCGGGTCGCTGGTCCTCTTTCTTTGAAGTTCCGACATGCGCTGGCGATGTTCTGGATTTTTCCATAGGGCATTGGAAATCTCTCTCATTTTTCCCTCCCAAAATGCCCGGTATTCTGCATTCTGCCATTTCTCTTTCATCTCTTTCGATTTCAAATCACTCATGAACACCCGATATGCTTCCTCTTGCCATTTTTTTGTAAGATTCCTGCTGGACACGCTCCTCATCCGCTCCTTATATTCGGGATCCCTCCACATTTCCTGAATTCGCTCGCGATGACGCATCCTGAAAGAAGGGCTATTCCATAATTTTTTATTCAGTTCCCGCGCTCTTTCCGCAAATACATGAATGTGTTCCTGAATATATTTTTTTCTTCCTTTGGCTAGGTTTTCTACGTATTGCGGGTCATTCCGGTGCCGCCACGACGCAAGCGTGTAATGCAATTGCCAATGCTTTTTCCAATCCATTCTTTGGAGATTGTCTGGGTTGTTATTAAGCTTCCTAAAATCCTTGTGATGTCTAATTCTGCCAGCGCTTTTTTTATATACGCCGTGATTTATATTCCATTCATCAGCAAGGCGATGCACCCAATCCCACGCTCCAGTAATCGGCTGTTTTATCATGGAATACCCCACGGCGTTCCGGTCATCTTTTGATGTAGATAAACGGAAATATCCCGGCATAAGAGAATCTCCAATGCGAAGATCTTTCGCCCCTCTATACGCGCCGCCTCGCAGCATAAATCTATGGTCGGGCGTGCATTTTATTTCTTCTCCGTTGTCCAGAGTTACTTTTATAACTTCTGCGTTTTTTCGCGTACAACGCGGGTGTTGTATCTCCGCCACTTCTATTTGTTGTATTGCATGATTAAAAGTATAAGTATAATTTTTCTTACCTGTTTTGTGTTCCTGTATAAGTTCTTTGAAGTTCGCACTTCGTCCATCGGTGAGTTTAATTTTTGTGTCTTCTGTAAAACACCCCCAATTTCCCTGCCCGTGAATCAATGGATAGCGCAAAGAAAAGTCCTGCGCCATGCGGGCCATTGCGTCATACACCGCGGTATCGCCGTGCGGGTGGTAACGTCCTAAGACGGAGCCCACTACGTTCGCGGATTTCCGAAGTTTGGCGTTCGCTGTTAAGCCGTCCTCCCACATGGCCCAGAGTATCCTGCGGTGCA